>NZ_JAAGNB010000935.1:0-7891 GCF_010550475.1 Amycolatopsis sp. SID8362 | reverse complement strand
CCGTCCACAGTGGCCTCCGCGCCGACCTCCCCGCCGACGCCGTCGACCTCGCGGGCGGCGTGCGCGGCGATGCGCCGCACCGCCCGCGGGGCCACGGTCGTCACTCCGCGTTCCACGGCTACCTCCGATCGCGGGCGGCGCCCACGAGGGCGGACAGGTCGAGCTTGCCGTCGAGCCAGCGCCCGGCCAGCAGGCCGAGCCCGCCCAGCACGAACACCGCCACGAACGCGCCGAACCCGCCGAACGCGGCCGCGAAACCCAGTGCCAGTCCGTACAAGAGGCCGAGCAGCGTCGCGTTCATCGTCACTGCACCCGGTCCGAAGCGACGGGCTGCTCGTCGTCGTCACCGGGGAGGTGGACGTCGTTGACGTTGATGTTCACCTCGACGACCTCCAGCCCGGTCATCTGCTCGATCGCGGTGATCACGTTGCGGCGCACCGCCCGCGCGAGGTCGGCGATGGCGACGCCGTACTCCACCAGGATCTGCAGGTCGACCGCCGCCTGCTTCTCGCCGACCTCGACCGAGACGCCCTGGCCGACGCTGGCGGACGCGCCCGGGATGCGGTCGCGGATGGCGCTCAGCGCGCGGGCCGCGCCGCCGCCGAGGTCGTGGACGCCGGTGACCTCGCGGGCGGCGAGCCCGGCGATCTTCTGGACCACGGTGTCGGCGATCGTCGTGGTGCCCTGCTTGGTGACGAGGGCGCTCTCGGTCGTGGTGGCCACGGTGTTCTTCTCGGCCGTCGCGGTCATGGGTCCTCCCTGGATGTCCGGTACCCCAAGGCTTTTCGCCTGGTTCGTAGGTAAGGACCCAGCGGAGAGGAGATCGTCACTTACCCGTTCGTGTGACGTGGGTCTCCGGCGAACGCGGCGCCGTCGAGGTCGGTGACGACCAGCCGCAGCCGCGCCTTTTCCCATTCCGTACCCGCCAGCACCGGGCGCACGGCTTCCGCCGCCCGCTCCAGCAACGGGGGAATCGGCAGCCGGGTGGCGATCAGGCGGATCTGGACGACTTCGGCCGAGAGGTCGACGGCCATGCCTTCCCAGTCCACCGGCAACCACGTCGTCTCCGGCGAAACCGGCGTCGCCGGGCGGAGGCCGTCGATCTCCTTCAGGGCGCCGACGATCCGCTCGACGGCTTCGGCCGCGGTCACCGGGCCGCCGGCTCGATGTCCATGATGGACACCGACACCTCGTCGACGACCAGCCCGGTCTGCTCGGTGACGAACCGGGTCACCGAGCGCTGGACCGCCCGGCCGACCGCCGCCGCCTGGTCGGCCGCCGCCGTCACCAGGTCGACGTGCACGGTCACGCGGCCGTCCGCGGTGCGCACCCGGACGCCGTCCGCCGGCGCCGGGTCGAGGCCCTTCCAGCGCTGGCGGGCCGCGCGCGTCCACGCCGTGACCAGGCCGCGCAGGCCCGGTTCGAGGCGCACCACCCCCGGTGTGGCGATCGCCGCCCGTGCCGCGACGCTGGCGATCACCGGGTCGGCGACCACGTAGTCAACGCTCATTCCCCTGACTCCCCCGCAGTGTCTTCGGCATAGATGTCGGCCACGAGCAGGTCGAGTTTCGCCAGCGTCAGGCCCACCCGGGCCGCGGCCGCCGCCGTCACCCGCTCTCGCACCTTCGCCAACGCTTCACCGCCCGTGGCGTTCCGCAGGCTCACCGCGAGGGTGAGTTCGACTTCGACGACCCCGTCCGCGCCGGTGCGCACGCGGCAGCGCCGCGCCCGGACGCCGTCGACCGTGTCGGCCGCGTACCGCAGCACCGCCGCCACCGCCTGTTCGCTGATCTCGACGAACCCGGGTTCCGGGGTCGGCAGCGCCACCATCCGGTCGCGCCGCACCTCGGCCCGCACGGCCGACATGATCCGGCCGAACAGGTCCGGCGACGGCACGTCGTCGTCGGCCACCAGCTCCTCGGTGGCCTCGCGCAGCGCCAGCAGGCTTTCGCGCGCGGCCCGGCAGTGCGGGCAGGTCAGTTCGTGTTCGTCGGCCAGCCCGGCGCCGACCGCGTCGAGCCGCTCCCAAACCTGCTCGACATCGCGTTCGCAGGGCAGCTCGTACTCCGTCATCGCCATGGCTTCATCACCTCCGCCAGCTGGGCCCTGGCCCGCGCGATCCGGCCGCGGACCGCGGTCGCGTTCGCGCCGACGGCTTCGCCGATCTCTTCGTAGGACCGGCCGTGCACCTCACGCAGCAGCCAGCACGCCCGCTGCTCGGGCGTCAGTTCCGCGAGCGCCGCGGTCAACGCCGAGAGCTGCTCGCTCACCTGGGCGGCCCGTTCCGGCTGCAGATCGGTCCTCGGCGACTCGGCGGCGTCCAGGTCGACGTCGGCCTGAGGCCGGCGCGCGCGGATCGCGTTGAGGCACCGGTTCGTGGTCGCGCGGTAGAGCCAGCCGACGAACGCGGCGTCCTCGCCGAGCTGGCCGAGCTTGCGCCAGGCGTTGAGGAACACCTCCTGGACGACGTCTTCGGCGTCGCCGCGGTTCGCGAGCATCTTCACGGCGAGCCGGAACATCGGGCCCTGGTAGCGCAGCACGAGCTGCTCGTACGCCCGGACGTCGCCGTCCCGGGCGCGGCCGACGAGGGTCGCGTCGTCAAGCGGTGTGGCGGCGGTCGTCACGGCACCTCCTCTCGGGAGGAGGACACCGGCGAGCGGAAATCGTCACGCACCGATTGTGGGTGACGGTGGTCACCGGGGCGAGTCCGTGCCGATCGCGCGCCCCGGTGGTCTTCCCGGCACCAGGCGCCCCGCCGGGGTGCCGCCGCAGGAGGAGGTGCCCGATGTCGTTGGGCGACAAGATCGGCAACAAGGCCGAGGAGCTGGGTGGCAAGGCCAAGGAAGCGGCCGGCGACGCCACCGGGGACGAGCAGCTGCGCGCCGAGGGGCAGGCCGACCAGGCGAAGGCCGGGCTCAAGGGCGCCGTCGAGAACGTGAAGGACGCCGCGAAGGACCTGTTCAAGAAGTGAGCCGGCGGTCGTGAGTGTTCAGTCGGGTTAGAACCCGACTGAACACTCACGACCCGGGCCTCAGTTCAGGCCGAGGTCGTCCAGCCCGAGGATGTACCGGTACTCGAGGCCTTCCTTCTCGATGGCCTCGCGCGCGCCGGTGTCGCGGTCGACCACCGTCACCACGCCGATCACGGTCGCGCCCGCCTCACGCAGGGCCGCGACGGCTTCGAGCACACTGCCGCCGGTCGTGGAGGTGTCCTCGACCGCCAGCACGCGCTGGCCGCGGACCTCCATGCCCTCGATGCGGCGCTGCATGCCGTGTTCCTTGACCGACTTCCGGACCACGAACGCGTCCAGCACGACGCCGTCGGTGGCCGCCGAGTGGAGCATCGCCAGCGCGACCGGGTCGGCGCCGAGGGTCAGGCCGCCGGCCGCCACGTAGTCCCAGTCCGCCGTCAGCTGGCGCAGGAGCTTGCCGATCAGCGGCGCGGCCGCGTGGTGCAGCGTCGCCCGCCGGAGATCGATGTAGTAGTCGGCTTCCTTGCCGGACGCCAGGGTCACTTTTCCGTGCACCACGGAAAGATCGGTGACCAGCCTGGCCAGTTCGAGTTTCGCCGCTTGATCCAACCCGGGGTTCGCCACGGCCGAGAGTCTTACACACGGCCGTCCTCACTCACCGATGGATGTGGCGTCGACCGCACGCCCGCGCGTCGCCGCCCAGGCCGGGACGAGGATCGCGACGAGCGAGAGCACCACGGCGATCGCGAGCACCACCAGGTAGACCGCGAGCGGGCCGGTCGGCAGCACCGAGCCGCTCACCACGAGGCAGAACGGCACGATCGCGCCGGCCGCGGTCGCCGTCCCCAGCAGCACGGCGATGGTGGCGATCAGCCCGCCTTCGACGCCTGCCATCCGCAGCACCTGGCCGCGGGTGAACCCGCTCAGCCGCTGCAGCCCGAACTCGCGGCGCCGCTTGGCCGTGGCCATCACCAGCGTGTTCACCACCGAAATCACCGTGTACGCGATGATCATCCCGACGAGCAGGTAGTTGACCCAGGCGCCGATCTCGTTGCCCTTCGCGTGCGCCGCGATCAGCGTGTCCCGGTCGCCGACGAACACCGGCGACCCGGCGGTCGCCTCGCGAAGGCGTGCGGTCAGCGTCGCCGTGTCGACCCCGTCGGCGGCGCGGACCAGCAGCTGGGGCGCGAGCCCGAGCGTCGTGTGCGGGGCCAGCAGCCCGGCGGGCAGCACGAGCTTCTCGAACCCGGCGCGCTGGCTCACGACCGCGGTCACCCGCACGTCCACCGGCGCGCCGTCGCCGAGCCGCAGCGACAGCGTGTCGCCGACCCGGCGGCCGAGCGTCGTGGGCACCTCGACGGCGTTGCCGGTCAGCTCGCTGACGCCGAGCGCCGGCCAGCCGTCCTTGTCCTGGTTCGAGTCGAACGGCGTCTCGATGAACACCGTGCTCGTCACGTACTCCGACGCGCTCGCGACCCCCGGCGTCGCGCGCACCCGCCCCAG
This sequence comes from Amycolatopsis sp. SID8362, assembly GCF_010550475.1. Classification (NCBI taxonomy): domain Bacteria; kingdom Bacillati; phylum Actinomycetota; class Actinomycetes; order Pseudonocardiales; family Pseudonocardiaceae; genus Amycolatopsis; species Amycolatopsis sp. SID8362. The sequence continues at coordinate 3,417 of NZ_JAAGNB010000935.1, read as the reverse complement.
CACCGAGGGGTCGAGCCCGCTCGGGCCGGCGACGACCGCGTCCGCGCGCAGGTCCTCGGTGTACGCCTGGTTCGAGACGGCTTCCTGGGTGGTCTGCAGGTAGATGTTGGCGGTCGCGATGCCGACCGCGAGCATGATCGGGGTGACCGCGCCCGCCGCGCGCACCGCGCCGACGCGGGTGTTGAGCAGCGCGATCCGGCCGTTGACGCCGGTGATCGCGTGCACCGGCCAGCGCAGCAGCGTCGCCATCAGCTTCGTCACGCCCGGGCTGATCGCCGCGAGGCCGAACGCCCACAGCATCACCGCCGGGCCCGCCGTGCTGGCCGCGACCGGGCCGGTCATCACGGCAACCGTGACGATGGCCAGCGCCGTCCCGCCGGCGAAGCAGAGGAGCGCGGTGACCAGCCGGATCGGCGTGAGCCAGCGTCGCTCGACGGCGGCTTCGGCGAGCGCTTCGGTCGGGCGGACCTTCGACGCCCGCCGTCCGGCCACGAAGGACGCGGCCACGACGGCCAGCAGCGACGCGCCCGCGGCGACCGTCGCCGGCAGCCAGCCCTGCTCGAACCGCAGCACGTCCGGCACGACGTGGTTGGCCGCGAGCCGGCCGAACAGCCAGTTGCCGAGCACCGGGCCGAGCACGACGGCCGCGGCGACCGCGAGCAGGCCGACGACGAGCGCCTCGCCGAGCACCATCCGCCGCAGCTGGCGCGGAGTCGTGCCGATCGCGCGCAGCAGCGCGAGTTCGCGCTGGCGCTGCTGGGTCGACAGCGTGAGCGTGCCCGCGACGACGAACACCATGACCATCGCGGACAGCCCGCCGGACACCGCGGCCAGCACGATCAGGTCCTCACCGCTCTTGTTCACCTCGGGGAACTCCAGCGCGCCGCGGTCGGCGCCGGTCGTCACGACCCCGGCGTCCCCGACGGCCGACGTCACCGCGGCGACGTCACCGCCGAAGACGCCGATGGTGTCGAAGCGCCCCGGGTGGCCGGAGAGCCGGTCGGCGTCCGAAGCCGCGAAGAACACGGCGGAGTCGCGCATGGCCTGCGGCGCCCGGGCGATCCCGGAGACGCGGTACTGGCCGACGACTCCGTGCGCCGCGACGGGGAGCGTGTCGCCGACGGCGAGCCCGAGCCCGGCGTCGACGACGACTTCACCGGGGTTCGGCGGCTGACCGGCGAGCGTGTACGGCGTCAGCACGGCGGAGTCCCAGGCGTGCCCGAGCGCGCTCGCGCTGCCGATCTGCGCCGGGAAGCTGACCTCGCCGACGACGTCCGTGACACCGGGGACCGCGCGCAGGCGGTCGGCCAGCGCCGCGTCGAGGCGGACGCGCTCGGGCAGGGTCGCGTTTTCGAACTTGTGCTTGTCTTCGGGGTCGAGGGTCGCCGGGTCGTCCTCGGGCAGCTTCAGCGCCTGCTGCCCGCCGACGACGATCGGCGCCGCGGCCAGCCGCTGCACCGGCGTCTCGGACCGGATGCCCGACTCCATCAGGCCACCGCACGCCGAAACGATCAGCGCGCCGAAGAACACGGCGACGAACGTCGCCAGGAAGCCGCCCTTGCGCAGGCGCAGCGTCCGCATCGCGAGTCCGAACATCACGCCGCCACCCGGCCCCACGCGCCGAGGTGGGTCATCCGCTCGGCGACGGCTTCCGCGGTCGGCCGCGCCAGCCGGCCGGCGACCCGGCCGTCGGCCAGGAACACGACCTCGTCGGCGTAGGACGCGGCGACCGGGTCGTGCGTCACCATGATCACCGTCTGGCCACCGGCCCGGACGGACTCGCGAAGCAGGCCGAGCACGTCGGCGGCGGTGCGGGTGTCGAGCGCGCCGGTCGGCTCGTCGGCGAACAGCACGGCCGGGGCGGCGACCAGGGCCCGCGCGATCGCGACGCGCTGCTGCTGCCCACCGGAGAGCTGCCCCGGCAGGTGCTTGCGACGCCCGTCGAGGCCGACGTGCGCGAGGATCCGGGCGACGAGCCGCTTGTCCGGGCGCTTCCCGGCCAGCTGCAGCGGCAGCACGACGTTCTGCTCGACCGTCAGCGCCGGCAGCAGGTTGAACGCCTGGAAGACGAACCCGACGCGGTCGCGCCGCAGCTTCGTCAGGTAGGTCTCGCTCTTGCCGTCGAGGTCCTGGCCGTCGAGCACGACCCGGCCCGACGTCGGCCGGTCGAGGCCCGCCGCGCAGTGCAGGAACGTGCTCTTACCCGATCCGGACGGGCCCATCACCGCCGTGAAACCGCCGCGCGGGAAGGAGATCGAGACCCCGTCCAGCGCGACCACGCCGCCGTACTCCTTGCGCACGGCCTCGAGCCGAACCGCCTCAGTCGTCATGGGGAAAACGCTATTGAGGCAGCCCCCGGACCACCCTGGTGCGCACGCGCCTCTTCGGGGTGGGGACAGCCCTACTCAGGTGCGGCCGCGGCCCCCGCTGATCCGGCGCAGCACCGCGCGCGGCAGCAGGCCGCCGATCGCGACGACGGCCTTGTACTGCAGGCTCGGCACCGAGATCACCTTGCCGCGCCGCAGGTCCGCGAGCGCTTCGCCGACCACCTGTTCGACACCCAGCCAGGCGATTTTCGGGCCGGGTTTGCCGATGCCGGCCCGCTCGTGGAACTCGGTCGCCGTGAACCCGGGGCAGAGCGCCATCATCCGGATGCCCTTCGGCAGCGAAGCGGCGATGCCCTCGGTGAACGAGGTGACCCAGTTCTTGCTGGCCGTGTACGTCGAGCCGCGGCCGCTGAAGAACCCGGCCACGCTGCTGACCTGGATGACGTCGCCGTGACCGCGCTCGATCATCCCGGGCAGCACCGCCCGCGTCAGCCGCAGCACGGCGGTGACGTTGACGTCGAGCTGGCGCTGCAGCGCGTCCGGCGGGATGGTCCAGAAGTCGCCGTTCAGCCCGAACCCGGCGTTGTTCACCAGCAGGTCGACCGGCCCGGCCGCGAGCCGCTCCTCGACCGCGGCCCGTCCCTCCACTTCGGACAGATCGGCGGCGAGCACCTCGACGGCGACACCGTGCTCCGCCCGCAGCTCGGCGGCATACGCTTCCAGCCGCGCGGCATCGCGGGCGACGAGCACCAGGTCGTACTTCTCGGCGGCGAGCGTGCGCGCGAACTGCGCGCCGATGCCCGCGGTGGCTCCGGTGATCACGGCGGTGGTGGTCATGTGAGTGAACATACCCGCTGGTCACGGGCAGACATGCGTTCGAGCCGACGGCGAAGTATGGTCCGCCGCATGGGTAAGCACAGCAGGCGGAAAAGCGGCTACCTGCCCAAGGTCGCCGCCGGTGCGGCGCCCGTCGCGCTGCTCTTCGCGACCCCGGCCGCCGCGCTGGCGAGCCCCACCGACGTCACGCTGCCGCTGAACGGCATCGCCCTGCCGGTCGACCACCGGCACGCCGGCACGCTCGACGGCGACG
>NZ_JAAGNB010000890.1:0-947 GCF_010550475.1 Amycolatopsis sp. SID8362 | reverse complement strand
GCCCTCACGACCGCACGGCGCATCGGCTACCGCGCCCAGGAAGCCCGCGCCCTGCTCGGCCTGGCCGCGTCGCTGTCCGGCGCCGAGGCCGACGCTCACTTGCGCGCCGGCCTGGCCCTCCAAGCCGACCTCGGCCTCACCCCGGTCCCGACGTCAGGGCCCTGGCAAAGCCGGGCAGCAGGGCCGATCCGCCGATCCGCGATGTCATGAAAGGGTCGTTCATCTCGCCAGACGACATGAATGACCCTTTCACGACGTCCCCGCGACGCCGGACAGACCACGCGGCCGGCCCGCGGCCGGTCACCCGCTCGCCGGCCCGACGTAGTGAATGACTCATTCATGTCGTCTGACGACAGGAATGAGTCATTCACTACATGCCGGGCGCGGCTCAGGGTGCGGTGACGTCGATCAGGACCTTGCCCGTGATGCCGTCCTCCGAAGCCGCGTGCGCCTTCGCCGTGTCGTCGAGGGAAAACCGGTGCACCGGCACGCCCCGGTCCTCGCCCACCCGCAGCGCGCCGTCGGCCAGCGCCGCCGTGACGTCCTCCGTGCCGGCCTTCAGCTTGTCCTCGCCCACCGTGTACAGCACCAGGAACTGGTAACGCGCGTTGAGCCACACGTTGGCCCCGAAGTCGAGCGTCACCGTCCCCGTGCCGCGGTCGTCGCCGTACAGCGCGACCGTGCCGCGCGGGCGCAGCACCTCGGTGTGCAGCTTCGCGTTGACCCCGGCCGCGACCTCGACCACCAGGTCGACGCCGTCGGGCGCGACCTCGCGGATCCGCGCGCCCAGTTCCGCGTCCGGGTAGCGGACGACGTGGTGGGCGCCGGCCGCACGGGCCAGAGCGGCCTTATCGTCGTTGGAGACCGTCGCCCCGGCCCAGCGGCCGAGCTGGATCGCCGCGTTGCCGACCGCGCCCGCGCCGCCGCTGACCAGCACCGTGCGGCCG
>NZ_JAAGNB010000851.1:0-527 GCF_010550475.1 Amycolatopsis sp. SID8362 | reverse complement strand
TGACCACGACGGTCGGCGCGATCAGCCGCAGGTCGTGTTCGGCGGCGATGGGGTGGGCCAGCACCTCGGCCAGCAGCGCCTCGTCGTCGCAGCGCAGGAACGACGCCGCGACCCCGCCGCGCAGCCGCCCGTGCCGCCGGGCGACGTCGTCGACCAGGTAGCTCAGCCCCTGCGGCACCGGCGTCGCCGACTTCGCCTTGAAGAGCGCGTGCAGCTCGTCGGCGGTGCGGCCGGTGTCCAGCGCGCGCCGCACCGAGCCCTCGGTGATCCGGTAGACGGTCGCGTGCCCGGCCGATTCGACGTCGGCGACCGCGGCCATCTCCGCGGCCAGCTCCGGCTCCAGCGGGCCCGGCGCGACCACGGTCAGGTCGGCCTGCAGCAGCACGTGGTCCACCGGCGCGGGCAGCGCGTCCAGGATGGCTTCGACGGCGCCCGGCCGGTCGTCGGCCAGCAGCGCACGCGTCGCCGTCGTGACGCCGCCGAGCCCGACCAGGCCCAGCGCGCTCGCCTCGGCCATGGTCCAGCGC
>NZ_JAAGNB010000803.1:0-1112 GCF_010550475.1 Amycolatopsis sp. SID8362 | reverse complement strand
GGCGGGGAAGTGGAGAGCCGGGCGCAGTTGGGAGAGGGGCGTGAACCGGAGCCGGTGGATTTGCGGCGGGCGGTGCGGTTGTCCCGGCGGGTCGGGGCGGCCGCGTTGCTGGTCGCCGCCGCCATCGCAGCCCCCACCACTCCCTGGGGGGCGGCCCCTGTCCAGTCTATCGGCCCCCGCCGGGGGAAACGCTCCGCTCGGCGATCTGTGGACAACTCGGTGGGCCGCGGCGTGGCTGTGGACAACCGGTGAGCGGCCTCCTCGTCGCCGGCACGACGTCCGATGCCGGGAAGAGCCTGGTCACCGCCGGGATCTGCCGGTGGCTCGCGCGTCGCGGGATCCGCGTGGCTCCCTTCAAGGCCCAGAACATGTCCAACAACTCCATGGTCTGCGGCGACGGCGCCGAGATCGGGCGGGCGCAGTGGGTGCAGGCGCGCGCCGCCGGGGTGGAGCCCGAGGCCGCCATGAACCCCGTGCTGCTCAAGCCCGGGAGCGACCGGCGCAGTCACGTCGTCGCGCTCGGGAAGCCGTTCGGCACGCTCGAAGCCGGTGAGTACGCGACCGGCCGGGCCGGGCTCGCCGAGATCGCGTTCGGGGCGTACGAGGACCTCAGCGCCCGCTACGACGTCGTCGTCTGCGAGGGTGCCGGCAGCCCGGCGGAGATCAATCTCCGCGGCGGCGACTACGTCAACATGGGGCTCGCGCGGCGGTTCGGGCTGCCGGTCCTGGTCGTCGGCGACATCGACCGCGGCGGGGTGCTGGCCGCGATGTTCGGCACCCTCGCGCTGCTCTCGGCCGAGGACCAGGCGCTCGTCGCGGGCTGGGTGGTCAACAAGTTCCGCGGCGACGTCGGCCTGCTGCGCCCGGGCTTGGACAGCCTCGAGAAGGTCGCCGGGCGGCCCGTGCTGGGCGTGCTGCCCTGGCTCGACCGCGTGTGGATCGACTCGGAGGACGCGCTGGCGGTCGCGGGCTGGCGGCGGGAGACCCATGGCCCCGGCCTGCGCGTGGCGGTCGTCCGGTTCCCGCGCGCGTCCAACGCCACCGACGTCGACGCGCTCGCCGCCGAGCCCGGGGTCACGGTCACGCTGACCGCCGACCCGGACGTCGTCGTG
>NZ_JAAGNB010000764.1:0-424 GCF_010550475.1 Amycolatopsis sp. SID8362 | reverse complement strand
GTCAGCAGCCGCCAGCCCGCCGGGACGTCGCCGGTGTCGACGGCGGGCGCGCCCAGCTCCACCAGGGGATCGCGGGCCGCCCGCAGGGCTTCCTTGGCCGCCGCGAACGACTTCTCGACAGCGTCGGCCTCGCGTTGCGCGGCCGCGCGGTCGGTGCGGGCCGCCGCCAGTTCCTTGTCGGCGGCGTTCGCGGCCTCGGCGACGCGGGTGCGGGCGTCGATCGTCGTCGACAGCCACTCCCCCCGCTCGCGCACGGCCGTGACGAGATCCGCGTAGTCCCGTTCGGAAAACGCCGCTTCGACCGGGCGGCGCAGGACCGCCGACTCCGGTGGTCCGGCCACTTCCGCGAGCACCACGCGCAGTTCTTCCGCCTGCGCGGCCGCCGTCGCGGCCGAGTCGGCGTCGCGGTCCACGGCCCGCTCCA
>NZ_JAAGNB010000713.1:0-1607 GCF_010550475.1 Amycolatopsis sp. SID8362 | reverse complement strand
ACGCGCAGGTGCTCGTGCTCGTCCCGGTCCAGCCGCAGCGCGCGGGCGATGCCGTCGATCACCTCGTCGGAGGCGTTCACCGACTGGCCCTGCTCGAGCCGCACGTAGTACGACGCGCTCACCCCGGCGAGGCTCGCGACCTCTTCCCGGCGCAGGCCGGGCACCCGCCGCCGCTCGCCGTAGGTGCGCAAGCCGACGTCGTCCGGGTGCAGCCGCGCCCGGCACGCCTGGAGGTACTCGGCCAGCAGTCCCTGATCGACCATGACACCGAGTATGCCCGGGCCGCGGCACCCCAGCCTGCCCCTGCCAGGGGTAGGAAACCGCGAACGGTCAGCGGAAGACCTCCACCACCGGCCGCTCCCCGGTGTACGGCGCCCAGCCCGGGTCCCCGTGGCGGGCGAACCCGACCCACGCACCGTGCACCCGCGCCGCCAGGCCCGCCGGCGCCGGACCAGGTCCCAGCAACCCGGTGTCCCCCTGCAGCCACGGTTCCTCGGCGACGTCGAACACGAACGGCAGCTCGACCGTGTGCGCCGCGCCGAGCCGTCCGTCCAGAGCCGTCGAGCGGTGCGCGAACGAGTACACGTGGGTCCGCGCGGGCGCGTGCGCCGCGATCAACCGCGCCGTGCCCGCGCCGAACAGGGCGTCGCCGAGCAGCGCCGACCGCAGCTCCCCCGGGCTCGCGTCCGGCCGTGCCGCGCGAAGCTCGGCGACCGCCGCCTCCGGGTCGGGCCTGCTCGCCGCCGCGGCGAGCACGTCAGCCTCGGTCGAAGCGTCGAACTTCCCTTGCGGCACCAGGTAAAGGTTCCCCTCCTCACTAGTGGTCCCGACGAGCAGAGCGACGTCGTCCAGGGCCAAGCCGTCGGCCGGCTGCACCGGGAGCACCAGGCTGAACGGGCTGAGCCCGGCGAGCGGATCCGTCGCGGTGGCGGTCCTCAAGTCCACATCGGACAGTGTGGGCAGGACCGCCACCAAGCGGTCGTCCGGGATTTCCGCGAACGCGTCGGCCGTCGGCTCGACCCCGAGCGCCGCGGCCGTCGCCGAGGTGACGCGCCGGGCCTGCTCCGGGGTGAACGCGCCGGTGCCGCTGCCGCTCTGCACGATCGCCCGCCGGAACAGGCCTTTCGCTTCCGGGGTGGCCAGCAAGGCTGCGGTGAGCGTCGCCCCCGCCGACTGCCCGAACACCGTGACGTTGCCGGGATCGCCGCCGAACGCCGCGACGCCATCATGTACCCAGCGCAGCGCCGCGAGGACGTCCAGCAGCCCGCGGTTGTCCGGAGCGCCGTCCAGTGCGAGGAAACCGGGGATCCCGAGGCGGTAGTTGACCGTCACGAGGACGACGCCGTCGCGCGCGAAGGCCCGGCCGTCGTAGAGCGCGGCAGTGCCTGTGCCGGTGACGAACCCGCCGCCGTGCACGAAGACCATGACCGGCCGCTGCCCGTCGTCGGCGGCCGGGGTGCGGACGTCCACGGTGAGGTACTCGTCGCCGCGCACCCAGCCGGGGCCGAAGTACGGGGTCAGGTCGAGCCTGCCGAAGTCCCGCCGCGGCTGGGGCGCGGTCGGCGAGGGCCGCGTGCCGTCCCGGACGCCGGTCCAGCCCGGGTGCG
>NZ_JAAGNB010000654.1:0-874 GCF_010550475.1 Amycolatopsis sp. SID8362 | reverse complement strand
CGTGCTCGAGGACGTAGACGGTCAGGTCGAACGGCGATCCGGGCTTCTCGACCGGGAGCCACGTCCCCCGCACGCCGGGCAGGTCGAGCCGGGGCTCGGTGAAGCCGAGGACGTTGACCATCACCTGCACCAGCGGCGCCCGCGACGGGTCACGGGGAACGCCGAGGGCGCCGACGAGCCGGTCGATCGGGGCCGCCGGGTGCGCGGTGGCGGCCAGCAGTTCGGCGCCGCTGTCGCGGGCGAGCGTGGTGAAGTCCGCGTCCCCGCCGCGCAGGCGCACCGGGACGATGTCCACGAAGAACCCGGCGACGTCCTGGGTTTCGGCCAGCTGCCGGTCCGCGACGACGGTCGCGACCAGGTGGTCGTCCCCGCCGGTCAGGCGGTGCAGCAGCTGCCCGAACGCGGCCAGCACAACACCCGCGCGGGTGGTCCCGGTGCGGGTGGCGAGCGCACCGGCGGCTTCGGCGACGCCGTCCGGGAACGCTTCGTGGTGCGTCGCGCCGCGGTAGGTCTGCACCGGCGGGCGCGGCCGGTCGCGCGGGAGGTCCACTGTGGACGGCGCGCCCGCGAGGTGCTCGGTCCACCAGGCGAGGTCGGCGGCTTCACGGCGGCGGTCGCGGTCCGCGCGCCACACCGCGTAGTCCGCATAGGACACCGGCAGCGGTGGCAGGGTCTCGCCGCGGTAGGCCGCGGCGAGATCGGCGCAGAGCAGTTCCTGCGACCAGCCGTCGAACACGGCGTGGTGCAGCGTGCAGCCGAGCACGTGCTCCTCGGGCCCCAGCTCGTAGAGCCGCACGCGCCACGGCGGTTCGCGGTCGAGGCGGACGGGTGCGGCCGCGTCGGCGGCCAGGCGGGCACCCACTTCCGCCTCGGT
>NZ_JAAGNB010000603.1:0-4297 GCF_010550475.1 Amycolatopsis sp. SID8362 | reverse complement strand
CCCGCGACGGTCAGCACGCCGAGCGGGAGGTGCAGCCACAGCGCCCCGTCCAGGCCGGCGAAGTACTGGACCGTCTCGGCGGCCGCGACCGCCGTCGTGGCGAAGAACGGCCACGCCCGCCGCAGCCGGACCCACACCACGACGGCCACGACGACCTGCACGTAGGCGAGCGACGTCACGACGTCGGCGCCGGTCGCGTGCAGGCGCAGGGCGTCGTAGTCGCCGCTGAGGTAGACGCCGGCGAACACCGGCTGGCCGGCGATCGCGACGACGTGCGCGGCCGCGACGGCTCGCAGCGCCCAGCCGGCGGGGCGCGTTTTCGTTGTGCTGTCCACGGAATTCACGCTATGACCGCGAGGCTATCGTGTCTAAGATCAATATCGCTATGCCGTTATGACGCGGGAGGTATGACGTGGACCTGGGCACGCTGCGGCAGTTCCTCGTGGTGGCCCGGCTGGAGCACCTCAGCCGCGCGGCCGACGAGCTGCGGATCGCCCAGCCGTCGCTGAGCCGCACGATCGCGCGGCTGGAGGCCGAGCTCGGCACGCCGCTGTTCGACCGGGCCGGCCGGCTCCGGCTGAACGACGCCGGGAGGCTCTTCCGCGGCTACGTCGAGCGCGCGCTGGGGGAGCTGGACGCGGGCTGCCGCGCGGTCGTGGAGACGACGGGCGAGGGCTACGGAACCGTGCGGCTGGCGTCGGAAACGTTCCTCACCCTGACCGGCTCGCTCGCGGCGTTCAAGCGGGCCCACCCGGCGGTCGAGGTCGTGCTGCACCAGCTGCCCGCCGACGACATGGCACGGGCACTGCGGGCCAAGGAGGTCGACCTCTGCGTGGCGTCGCAGCCGATCCTGGCCGACGGGCTGGCCGGGGTCGAGCTGCTCGACGAGCCGGTGTACGTGGCCACCCCGGTCGGGCACCGGCTGGCCGGGCGCGCCTCGGTCCGCGTCGAAGACCTCGCGGACGAGCAGTTCATCACCGCGCGCCGCGGGCACTGGCACCGCCGGCTGCTCGACCGGCTCTTCGCCGCGCGCGACCTGACGCCGAAGATCGTCTTCGAAGGCGACGAACCCGGCGCCATCCAGGAACTCATCAGCGCGGGGCTGGGCATCGGGCTCAACCCGGCGATGGCCCGGCGCGTCGCCGCGCAGGTGCCGGTCGTGTGGATCCCGGTGGACAGCCCCGACTGCCGCCGCACGATCACCCTCTGCTGGGCCGCGGACAGCCGCCTCCCCACCGCGGCCCGCCTGATGCGGACCGCGCTGACCGAATGGGAGTGGGCTCCGGCGGGGTGACGCGCCCTTATGCTGACGTCGTGGAGCAGGATCCCTGGGGGCTGGGCCGGGCGGAGCTGGCTCGTGAACGTGAGCGTCTGGGCACCGTGGCACTGCGGACGACGGCGTGCTGCCTGGCCTGGATCCCGGCTCTCGCGTTCTTGCTTTTCTCGTACGGCATCGGTGACGCTTCCCGGAATACCGCGGCGGCTGTCCTGGCCTTCGGGGTGATCGTGGCCTCGTTGGGTTTAACGCCGTGGGCGGTGTTGTGGTGGCTGCGCTACGAGTCGGTCCGGCGCACCGGCTGGCGAGCCGCGGAGGTCACGGCGGTGAGAGTGGAACCGAGAGGCTGCCTCGCGGCTCTCGCTTTCGCGGGGCGATCGAACAACGCCGGCAGTCTCGACTACGTCGTCCGGTACCGCGACGGCGGGAGTGCCCGGCTGCGAGGTGGTGCCAGCCTGCGGCGCCAACCTCCGCTCGTGGCGTTCGAGCACGCGCAGCCCGCGTGGGTCGGTGGCTCGGGCCGGGCGGCCGTCGTCCTGTTCGCCACCAGCCGCTGGGGCCCTCGCCGTCCGCGTGCCGTGCCCGCGACGTTCACCGCCTCGCCGTAGTACTACGGCAGCGGCGCGCGCTCCCCGGCCAGTCCGGCGAGCAGGTCGCCGTGCTCGGTGACGCGGTCGAGGACGTCGTCGGCGGTGAACGTCAGGTGGCTGACGTGCCGGCACGCGCGGACTTCGGCCCAGGTCACCGGGGTGGAGACGGTCGGGTGGTCGCGGCCGCGCAGGGAATACGGCGCCACCGTCGTCTTGGCCGGGTTGTTCTGGCTCCAGTCGATGAACACGCGTCCCGGCCGCTGCGCCTTCGCCATCACCGCGGTCACCGTCTCCGGCGTCTCCTTCGCCAGCCGCTGGGCGAGCCGCTTCGCGTAGGCGGACGGGGCCGCCGGGTCGCCGGTCGCGATGCCGCAGTAGAGCTGCATCCCCTTCGAGCCCGACGTTTTCGCGTACGGCGTGAGCCCGTCGGCGGCCAGGACGTCGTGCAGCCGTTCGGCCACCCGGCAACAGTCCACTATGGACGTCCCGGGACCCGGGTCGAGGTCGAACACCAGGCGGTCCGGCGGGTTCCGCGTGCCGTCGCCGACCGTCCACTGGGGAACGTGGAGTTCGAGCGCGGCGATGTTCGCCGCCCACACCAGGCCCGGGAGGTCGTCCAGCAGCGGGTAGTCGATGGTGTCGCCGCTGCCGCGCGAGCCGGTGCTCGGCAGCCGCGCGGTGCGCAGCCAGGACGGGGCGCCGTTCGGGACGTTCTTCCCGAACCACTTCTGGCCGTCGACGCCGTCCGGGTAGCGGATGAACGTCACCGGGCGGCCGGCCAGGTGCGGCAGCAGCACCGGCGCGACGCGGGAGTAGTAGTTGATCACCTCGCCCTTGGTGAACCCGGCCGCCGGGTAGAGGATCTTGTCCAAATTGGACAGCGTGAGCCGGCGGTCTCCGGCCTGGACGGTGATCCGCTTGCCCGGCGGTTCGGGCGGTGGCGCCGCGCTTTCCTGGGGGACCGCGCGCGGGGCGATCACGTCGGCCGGGTCCTTGTCGGCGCGCAGCCCGCGCCAGGCGGTGTGGCGGACGCGGCCGGCGCGGGTGAACTGCCGGTAGACGACCTCGCCGACCAGCCGCGGCTCGACCCAGCGCGCGCGGACGGTGTCCTCGCGCGGCGGCGCCGTCACGAACGGGTGGGTGCGGCGTTCCATGCCCTCCAGCCGCGCCTTCAGGTCGGCGCGGGCGGCCTGGCTGAAGCCGGTGCCGACGTCGCCGATGTAGACGAGGGAGCCGGTCTCGGGGTCGTGCGCGCCGAGCAGCAGGCCGCCGAGGGTGCCGGTGAAGCTGCGCTGGCCGGGGCGCCAGCCGCAGACGATCACCTCCTGGGTCCGGATCAGCGGGTGCTTGAGCCAGGAATCCGGCCGCTGCCCGGGGACGTAGGCGGAGCTGCGCAGCTTCGCGACGACACCCTCGTACCCGGCGGACGCGGCGTGCGACAGGAAGTCGGCCGGGGTGCGGCGGTCGGCGGCGAGCTCGGCGAAGGTGACCGCCCGCACCACCGAGACGCGGTACGGGTCGGGCATCGGCAGGCTCGCCAGCAGGGCGCGGCGCTCGTCGTACGGCGTGGCGAGCAGGTCGCGGTCGCCGAGCCGGAGCAGGTCGAAGGCCAGGAACCGGACCGGCGCGTCGGAGAACTCGCGGCCTTTCGGCCCGCTCTGGTGCCGGACCCAGCGGCCGCGGCGCTCCTGCATCAGCTCGAAGTCGATGCGGCCGTCCTCGCCGTAGACGACGATTTCGCCGTCCAGGTAGGCGGCCCGGCCGTCGAGCGCCGGCGCGAGAACGCCGTCGAGCTCGGCGAACTCGGCGGTGAAGTCGATGTTGTTGCGGCTGGTGAGGACGGTGGTGCCGTCCGGGGCGATCCGCATGGCGGCGCGGTAGCCGTCCAGTTTGTACTCGTAGGCCCACTCGGGGCCGCTGCGCAGCCGTCCGCCGTCGGCCTTGGCGAGCATCGGCTCGACCCAGGCCGGAGCGCGGGTCGCGTCGTCTGCCGCCATGCCGGACCTCCGTCACCTTCCGAAGCCAAGGTAACCCGTTCGGCCTAGTTTTGCCGGGTTTGCGCAGGTGGCCGGAACGCGGGCGCCCACCGCGCGGGGTCGACGGCGCCGGCCCAGCACGCCGCGAGGAGGTCGTACCCGAGGTGGACGAGCGCGGCGTGGCCCGGCCAGTGGTCCCGCGTCCAGCGGACGTCGTTGTGCGCGGAGTCGACGGCGGCGCGGGTGGCGCCCTCGAGTTCGAACTGCAGATCCCGCCGTGCCACGCGGTCCTGGGTCTCGAGCACGGCGCGGGCGGCGGCGCGGATGCGGGTTTCGGTCCAGCGGAACGTGGCGCGGTGCGCGTGCGGGGCGAGGAGGTACTGCGCGAGGACGGCGAGTGCGACGCCGAGCACGGTCTCGACGAGGCGGTCGCGCAGCACCGGCCCGACCGGCCC
>NZ_JAAGNB010000560.1:0-938 GCF_010550475.1 Amycolatopsis sp. SID8362 | reverse complement strand
GCCCGGCCGCGTCGTGGCGCGCCAGCGTGCGCAGCTGCCGCACGACTTCGCCCGGCTCGGCCAGCCCGACCCCGAGCACCAGGGCGTGCTGCGGCAGCGCGGGTTCGTCGAGCGGGTCGTGGATGGCGACGCCGCCGATGCCGCCCGGGCGGTCGCCGTCGCCGAGCACGAGGTCCAGGAGGGTGCCGCCGAGGTCGTCGAGGACACGGCCGAGGCTGGCGTGCGGGCGCAGGTTCACCGAAACGAGCACCTCCCGAAGCTAGGCGGGACGACGTCAGCCTAGTTCGTCGGAGGACACGAAATCAGTATCCGGTTTCGTCGGCCCGCACTAACTCGCGGTCTGCCGGCGCCGCGCCGCGTCCCCCGCCGCCGCGGCCGCGTAGAGCCACGCGAACGCGGCCCACATCCCGGCGAAGATCAGCCCGACCGCGACGTAGGCGACCGTCCACAGCACGAGCGGGGTGTCGGTCTTGCGTTCGCGCTGGAGGAACGAGATCTCCGAGACGAAGTCGCGCTTCCCGGACTCGGCCGTGATGACCTTCGCGTTCGCCGCCGGGTCGGCGGGCGCGTAGATCGGCGCGAGCGCCATCATCCGGTTCGCGACGTGCAGCCGGATCCCCGCCTTCCACTGCCCGAACGCCGGCAGCGGCTCGGCCGTGCGGTAGACGCCGGGGCCCAGCTTCTCCAGCGGCGCGGAGTAGAAGTCGCCGCCCTGCCAGGCGAACCCGGTGAGCCAGACGGCGTCGTCGGCGAGATCGGGACGGCTGATCGTCACGGTGGCGTCCACCCAGCGGGGCGTCCCGCCGCCGTGCGGGTTGGAGATCTCCTGGCCCGCGGCGGCTTCGGTCAGCCGGACGTCGGCGGTGAGCCCGGGCGGCGGGGCGAGCGGCGCCGCGACCGCGGCCATCAGCGCGACGACGCCGAGCGCGCCCACCAGC
>NZ_JAAGNB010000517.1:0-547 GCF_010550475.1 Amycolatopsis sp. SID8362 | reverse complement strand
TCGAAAGCGTGGCCCGGCGCGGCTTCGCGCGGGCGGCGGGGGCCGTCGGCGGCGGTCACGAGCGCGGCGTTCACCGCGAGGAACACGACGCCGGCGACGGCGAGCAGGAGGACGGTGCGGGAATCGAGGACCTCACCGAGCGGCCGGACGCCGGTCGCGGTGAGGAACGCGCCCGCGACGAGACCGGCCAGTGCCGTCGCCGCGGCGCCGAACACCTGCCGGTACACGGGTCTTCTGCGGACCCGGAACCACTGGTGCAGCGCGGAGAGCGCGATCAGGGCGACCGCCAGGCCGGGCCGGAGCACCAGCACCCCGGCGAAGACCCACGGGGTGTCGACGCCGGGCCCGAGGAGGGTGTCCTCGCGGTGGCGCTCGACCGGCCGCGCGAGCTCGGCGGACACCAGCATCCCGCCCAGCAGCAGCGCGAACGGCCCGAGCAGTCCCGGCAGCGGCGGGAACCGGACGGCGGCGAGCGCGACGGCGGCGACGGCGACGGCGAGGACGTCGACGGTGACGAGGTAGAGGACCTGGCCGCGGCGCGGCAGCC
>NZ_JAAGNB010000058.1:0-10416 GCF_010550475.1 Amycolatopsis sp. SID8362 | reverse complement strand
GCGGTCCGCCTGGTCGCCGACCGCGTCGTGGCGCGGACCGGGCCGGTCGCGTTCGTCCGCGTGGCGGCCGCCGTCGCGGTGCTCGGGTTCGCCGTGGTCCTCGCCGTGCCGTGGCCGGTCGTGGGCGTGCTCGGCTTCGCGGTGGTGGGGCTCGGCGTGGCCGGGATCGTGCCGATCGCGTGGAGCGCGGCGAGCCGGAAGCAGGCGGACGCGCCGGGCCGGGCGGTCGCCGCGGTCGCGGCGTGCGGCTACCTGGGCTTCCTGGTGGAGCCGGTGCTGGTGGGCGCGCTGGCGACCCGCGTCGGCCTGCACTGGGCGCTGTCGTCGGCGGTCGTGGTCACCTTCGGGATCGTCTTCCTGGCCCCGTCGCTGCGGGTCCGGTCACGCCAGCCGCTCGCGCAGTAGCCGCCGGATGGCCTTGCGGTCACCGCTCGTCTCCACCCGGCCGTCCGCGATCGCGGCGTCGAGGCCGGACGGCTTCTCGAGCAGCGCGTTCAGCGTCGGCGGGTCGGTGCGGATCGTGGCGTCCGGGTTTTCGGGCACACCGGGCTCGACCGTCAGGCGGCCCGGCTCGGTGCGGACCGTCCACACGCGAGCGTCGAGTTCGACGCGGTAGCAGGCGGCGCGGCGAGGACGCGCGCCGCCGCGGAGGAACAGCAGCACGGACGTCGTGCCCAGGTGCGCGTCCGGTGGTCGCGGAATGCTGCCACCCCAAGCCCCGAGGGCGAGCACGACGGGTTCCAGCTCGCGGCCCCAGCCGGTCAGCTCGTAGACCGTGGACCCGGCGGGCGGCGGCAGTTTCCGCCGTCCGACGACGCCGTGCCCTTCGAGTTCCCGGAGCCGGTCGGTGACGAGGTTCGAACTCGCACCCGGCAGCGCGCGCCGGACGTCGGAGAACCGCTGCGGCCCGAGAAGCAGCTCGCGCACGACGAGCAGGGCCCACCGTTCCCCGACGACGTCCAGCGCGCGGGCGATCGTGCAGGCGTCCCCGTAGCTGCGGCTCGTCGGCATGCTTTCAAAGTACAACTCGATGGTTGTTTTTAACAACTAGAGCGGCGTACGGTGCCGGTATGAGCCGACCTGTCGTGCACTTCGAGATCATCGGACCCGACCCGGCGAGCCTGCGCGGGTACTACGGCGAGCTGTTCGGCTGGGAATTCGACACCTCGGCGCCGGTGTCGCCCCAGGTGTCGGAACCCGGCTACGGCTTCGTGGAGTCCGGAACCATCCCCGGCGGCATCGGCGGCGGCGCGGGGTACGGGAACCACGTGGTGTTCTACGTGGGCGTCCCGGACGTCGAGGCGGCGCTGGCGGAGGCCGAGCGCCTCGGCGGCACCCGCCGGCTGGGCCCGGACCGCGCCCCGGGGCGCGACCTGGTGGTCGCCCAGTTCACCGACCCGCAGGGCAACCTGGTCGGCCTGGCCGGCCCGGCCGTCGCTCAGCCGGCTCCCTGAACGTCGGCGCGGCACGCCTCCAGGAACCGGTCGCCGGCGTCGCTGATCCCCGACAGCACCCGGTCGAGGCTCTCCCGCGGCACGGCCGACGCTCCGGCGTCCAGCTCGGCGAAGACGTCGTTGACGCCGTTGCGGGCCGCCTTCCACAGCTCCTTGCCGCGCCGCCGCGGTTCTTCGGTCCCCAGCAACGCCACCTGGTTGTGCGCCTTGCGCAGCTCGGAGCGCCGCTCGCGCCACCGGGCCTCGATCTCGGCCCGGTTCTCCGGCAGCTGGAGGAATTCCGACCGGACGAGCTGGAAGGCTTCTTCGCTCGCCGTCGACAAGCTCGCGTAGGCCTTCACGCGCTCGTCGCGCAGCCAGCCGGCGTGGTCCGCCGCGCGCTTGCGCTCTTCGGCGCGCTGGGCGGCCTTCAGCTTGCGGCTTTCGACGAACGTGGTGGTCAGCAACGTGAGCACGACCCCGCCCAGCGTGGCCCCCACGGTGATCAGCTGCGTGGTCGTCCCCGAGTCCATGACGGGATTCTCCCAGCCCGGCCGCGGCGGCCTTGACCTCCACCATGCTGGAGCTTCAAGACTGGCGGCATGACGATCTGGATCTGCGGGACCTGCGGCGTCGAGCACCCCGACACCGAACAGCCCCCGCCCGGCGACTGCGTGATCTGCGCCGACGAGCGGCAGTGGGTGCCCGCCTCGGGACAGGTGTGGACGACCCTCGCCGAGCTCGAGGGCCACGCGATCGTGCACGAGGAGCCGGAACCCGGACTGCACCGGTTCAACCGCGAACCGCCGTTCGGCATCGGCCAGTGGACGCACCTCGTCCGGACCGCCCGCGGCAACCTGCTGTGGGACCCGCCGAACCACCTCGACCCGGCGCTGGCCACGGTGATCGAGGAGCTGGGCGGCGCGGCCGTGATCGTCGCGAGCCACCCGCACATGTACGGCTCGCAGGTCGGCTGGAGCCACCGGCTGGGCCGCGTCCCCGTGCTGGTCCACCGCGCCGACCGGGCGTGGGTGCGGCGGGAGGACCCCGTCATCCGCGAGTGGTCCGGCACGGAAGCGATCCTGCCCGGGATCACCCTCGTCGAGGCCGGCGGGCACTTTCCGGGCGCCGCGGTGGCGCACGTCGTCACCGAGACCGGCGGCGTCCTGCTGACCGGCGACACCATCGTCCCGGTCCCCGCCGCGGGCTGGGTGACGTTCATGCGCAGCTACCCCAACCGGATCCCGCTCTCCGCGGGCCTGGTGCGGCGCATCGTGGACCGCCTCGAGCCGTACGAGTTCGACCGCCTCTACAGCCTCCTGGGCGCGACGGTCCTCGGCGGCGCCAAGGACGCGGTGCGCCGGTCGGCCGAGCGGTACATCGCCTGGGTCAGCGGGGCCAACGACCACCTCGGCTGACCGCCGGCTCGGCCCGCTCAGGCGGGACATCACGAACGCCTGAGCGGGCCGCGGAAGTGCATCCTTCAGAGGAAGGGCGGCCGAGGTCAGTCTCGGATCATGTTGAACTGGTCGCCGCAGGCCCGCGTCCCGTCGGCAAGCGTCGTACAGGCCTGCACCCTGATGCGGTCGACCCCACCGGGCAGGTCGGGGTTGCCGATGGTGAAGTTGTAGCTCAGCCCCGCGCTGCTGGTCGTTCTGGTCTGGCTGTCGACCTTCGTGGAACCGGCAAACGCGTCGAAGTAGACGGTGGTGGGGTAGCCGTAGTAGCTCCACACCGAGCCTTGCACTGTCGAGGTCCGGTTGCCCCAGGTAACACCGCCCGAAGCGCCCCCGTCGAAGAGACAGCTGGCCGAGCACACCGAGTACGTGTCGTTGGCCCACGCGGCTGTGCTGGGCCCTGCCGATGCGATCCCGGCAGCGAACAGGCCCGACGCCATCGTCACGGCAGTCAGCGTGCCCAGCCTCCGGGCTGCTCGCGACGTCCTTGTCATGTTGCCCTCCCTTGTGTCGTCGATCTCCGGGTTTTGGATCGCAGGCGTCGATGACGTGGTCAGTCGCGGATCTCGTTGTATTGCGGTCCGCACAGGCGGTCGCCGCCGGCCGTCGAGCACACTTGCACCCTGATGCGGTCAACCCCTCCGGGCAGGTCGGGGTTGCCTATGTCAAACCGATAGCTGACGTCACCAGCGCTGCTGCTGCGCGTGGCGCTGTCCACCTTGGTCGATCCGGCGAACGCATCGAAGTAGACGGTGGTGAAGTCCGCGTAGTAGTTGGTCACTGATCCCTGCACCGTCGCCGTGCGGTTGCCCCAGACGATCCCGCCAACGGCGTACCCCTCGGCACAGGTGACCGAGCACACCGAGAACGTGTCGTTGGCCCACGCGGCCGTCATTGTGCGGCTCTCTGCTGCCGCGGTGCCGGAAAACGACATCGTTCCAATCGCCGCTACGGCCAACAATGCCGGAATGGCGGTCACATGTCGCCGGCCATGCATCTTTATCGGCACCTCAAAGCCACCACCTTTGGTATTGAATAACCTTCACACCGTGGCACGACTCGCGCTTGTCCCGAACCGTGCTGGCAGTGCCAGGAGGATGCAAGTCGATTCAACCCCAGTCTGTCGCATCACGCATTCCGTCGACTTCCGGGCGCAGATATCGCAGCACATACTTCGCACTTTCATCACCCCAGGTTGCCTGCTCGACCATACCCGAGCGCGCCGCTCGCGTGACCGGTCGACAAGCTTTTCACCTGTTCAGCCGATGACCAACCGAACCGCCTCGAACGTCGCTGTCGTCTCGTCCGGATGTCGCACTTGACCCAGGTCAACGGCACTCCGAGCAATTGCACGGTTTCGTCAGAAATCGCAATGGTGCATCGGATGCACTAATGGTTACTTCGTCGGGCGGCCGGCTCCCGCGTAGTCGTCGCCGTCCTTGCGGTACGAGTGGACCTGGACCGCCTGGCCGGTCTGCGGCGCGTCGATCATCTGCTGGTTGCCGATGTACAGCCCGACGTGGTGGATCTTCGTCGCCGGCTCGCCGTAGAAGATCAGGTCGCCCAGCTGGGGGTCGGTCACGTGCGGGACGCTCCGGAACTGCGTGTCGGCCGTGCGCATCAGCTTGACCCCGGCGCTCGCGTACGCCGCCGTCGTCAGGCCCGAGCAGTCGAAGCCCGGGTCGTTGCCGCCGGTGCCGTTGCCGCCCCAGATGTAGGGGAGGCCGATCTTGTCGATGGCGAAGTTGACGGCGCTCAGCACCGCCGCGTTCGGCGCCGCCGCGCCCTGGCCGACCGTGCCGTAGACGTTGACGGTCGCCAGCGTGCGGTGCAGGAACAGCGGCGCCGCCTGCAGCGTGCTGACCGAGTCCCACCACACCTGGCCCTGGGACAGGTCGTGGCCGTCGGCGCAGAGCGCGCGGCCGGTGGTCAAAGCGGCGTCGTCGATGTTTTGGACATCGGGCTTCCCGCCCGTGTAACTCGCCTGGTACTTGCCCCAGATCGCCGGGGACAGCTGCAGCGGCCCGGCGGCGTTCGCCGTCGAGACGACCTTGTTGTAGAAGTCGCGCACCTCGATGGTGCCGAGCGGTTTGTCCAGCACGCCGGTGGCGCCGAACTGCCCGCCCTGGGCCCGCCCGTGGTCCGTGGTCACTTTTCCGACCGCGGCCAGCGTCACCCAGGAAAGGTGGCAGCCGGGGACGTCCTTGCCGAGCTTCGTCGTCGCTTTCGCGTAGCCGACCATCGCGCGCAGCGGGATGTCGAGCCACTGGCTGGTCTTGGACGCCCAGGCGTCGAACTCGCTCGCTTCCGGCACCTTCGGCGGCGTCGACGTCCGCGGCGGCGTGGTCGTTTTCACGACAGACGGCGTGGGCGTGCCCGTCGCGGCCGCGTTCGCCGGCTCCTCCTGCTGCTTCGGCGCGAACTGGACGCCGACCACCAGCGCGGCGGCGACCACGACCACCGCGGCCACCACGACGGCGGCCTTCCGGCGGCGCGGCTCGGGCGTCTCCTCGGGCGCTTCGCTCACCGCGCGGCCCCGGTCAGCCGGTCCAGGACGAAGCCGCGCAGGCCGTCGAGGTCGGTGTCCACCGCGACCTCGATCGGGCGGCCGGGGGAGAACTGCGGATCGTCCTCGCCGAGCCGCCGCCGGTCGACCAGGGTCTGCCCGCGCGCCGGGCCGAGCCCGCAGTCGACGTCGACGCGGTAGGTCTCGGTCCGCAGGATGCCCGGCGAGATCGCCTCGGCGACCGCGACGGCGTCGTGCATGACCATCCGGTCTTCGCCGAACACGCGCGTGTAGTGCTGCCGGTAGGTCGAGGTGAGGCCTTCGAGGGTGGCGCCGACCGGGCCCGACGCCGCCAGCTTCGCCAGCCATTCGCCGTCGACGGCGCACCGGTGGGTCAGGTCGAGCGGGACCAGCACCACCGGCACCTCCTCCTCGACGAGCACCCGCCGCGCCGCTTCGGGGTCGCTCCAGATGTTGAACTCGGCGGCGGTCGTGCTGTTGCCGAACGTCACGCCCCCGCCCATGATCACCAGCCGCGCGATCTTCGCCGCCGCGCCCGGGTGGGCCGCGAGCAGCGCGGCGATGTTCGTCAGCGGGCCGATCGGGGCGATGGTCACCGGCTCGTCCGCCGCGTCGAGGAGGTCCGTCATGAGCCGGACGGCGTCGCGTTCGTCGACGGGACGGCTCGCCTCGGGCAGCGTGTAGGAGTGCCCCGACAGGCCGTCGCCGCCGTGGACCTCCTTCGCGTCGCGCGGCTTGGAGTACACCAGCGGGCGCGCCGACCCGGCGGCCACGGGCACGTCTTCGCGGCCGAACAGCGCCAGCAGCCGTCGCGCGTTCGACGTCGTGCGGTCCAGGGGCACGTTGCCGAACACCGACGTCACGCCCAGCAGGTCGACGTCCGGTGACAGCGCCGCCAGCGCGATCGCCAGCGCGTCGTCGACGCCCGGGTCGGTGTCGATGATCAGCTTCGTGCCCATCCACGCTCCCCTTGCCTGTGAACCCGTCCCGTACACAGGTTACGGTCACGGGCATGACGTCGATGTGGGGTGCGCCCGCGCTGTCGCGGGTGCGGGCCTGGCGCCGCGCCCGGCAGGACCCGCGGCAGGCGAAGTTCCTGACCGCCGACTCGCTGCGCTGGGTGCTGCGCAACCGCGCGTACACGCCCTGGTACCTCGTCCGGTACTACCGGCTGCTCAAGTTCCGGCTCGCCAACCCGCACATCATCCTGCGCGGGATGCTCTTCCTCGGGAAGAACGTCGAGATCCACTGCCGCCCCGGCTACGGCCGCCTGGAGATCGGCCGCTGGGTCCACATCGGCGACGGCAACGCCATCCGCTGCCACGAGGGTTCGCTGCGGATCGGCGACAAGTCCGTGTTCGGCCGCCAGAACGTCATCAACTGCTACCTCGACATCGAGCTCGGCGCGGCCACCCTGGTCGCCGACTGGGTGTACATCTGTGACTTCGACCACGTCATCGCGGACATCCACGTCCCGATCAAGGACCAGGGCATCGTGAAGTCACCGGTCCGCATCGGCCCGGACACGTGGCTCGGCACCAAGGTCAGCGTCCTGAAGGGCACCCGCATCGGCCGCGGCTCGGTCCTGGGCGCGCACGCGGTCGTCCGCGGCGACATCCCGGACTACTCGATCGCGGTCGGCGCGCCGGCCCGTGTCGTGCGCAACCGCGAAGAGGACTACGCGGCCGACGCGGCCCGGCGTGAAGCCGTCGCCGACATGGCGCGGAAGGCGAACAAGGCGCTGCAGAAGACCCTCGAGCAGTAGATCTACTCAGGACGCTTGTCGCTTTTCCGGCCAGACTGGGTCCGTGGGGGAGATCCGGACCGCGTGGGTGTCGGTCGTGCTGGCGTTGTGCGCGGTGGGCTTGCTGCTCGTCGTCCCGTTCCTGGTGCTGCTGGGCTTCCTGGCGAGCATCCCGGTGTTCGGCGAGACGAGCGGCGCCGCGGGCGGCTACCTGATCTGGGCTGCAGCCCTCGGCGCCGGGCTGCCGCTGGTGGGTGTGGTCGTTTCCGCGACAACGCGACGTCGCGGCTGGACGTGGTTCTTCGGCATCTGCCTGACACTGGCGGCGGCGGTCGCGGTGCTGTCGTGGGCCGACGACCTCCGGCACGCCCCGCCGCCCCCGCCGGGCCCGCGCCACTGCGTCGAGCACAGCGGCGGCGACACCGACTGCCCGGGCGGCTGACGCACAGCCCGCGGCCTGGCCCGCCCAGCCGTTGTCGATTTCCGCCCACGGTCCGGAGGCCGCCCAAGTCCCAGCTCGCGAGCCCTGGTCGAAATCCGGTCACACCCCATCCCGGCCGTTCGGCGGCCATCATCGGCTGATCGGCCGATCTCCCCACCGGCCCCCGCCCGGCAGCCTGAGCCCCATGTCGATCACCCGGTTCGCCGTCCCGCTGCTCGCCGCCGCGGCGTTGCTTCCCGTCGTCCCGGCGGTCGCCGCCGCCGACGAGGTCGCGTGGCAGCTCTGCGCGACCGTCGCGAAGGGCTGGGATCCCGGTGACCGCCGCACCGAGTGCGCGCTCGTGCCGGTTCCGCTCGACTACGCCGACCCCGGTGGTCCGAAAATCGACATCGCCGTCAGCCGGATCCGGGCGACCGGGGAGCGCACCGGGGCCGTGCTGCTGAACCCCGGTGGCCCCGGGCAGTCCGGGCTCGACATGCCCCGCAGCATCGCCGACAGTCACGCCGGGGGCATCGGCGTCCACCACGATCTCGTCGGCTTCGATCCCCGCGGCGTCGGTTACAGCGCCGACATCCCCTGCACTGCAGACGTCCAGGACCCGGGTGTCCCCGACAAGGCGAAGGCCCGTGAAGCCGCGGAGCGGGCGGCCCGGGCCAACTGGCGCTGCGTCGCCACGCACCCGGAGTTCGTCCGAAACTTGACCACGCCCACCATCGCCCGCGACCTCGACCGCATCCGCGTCGCGCTCGGCGAGGACAAGATCGGCTACTACGGCGTCTCGTGGGGCACCGCGCTCGGCGCGCAGTACCGGACGCTCTTCGACGACCACGTCGACAAGATGCTGCTCGACTCCGTCATGCCGCCCGACCTGAACGTCACCGCGATGGACGACGGCCAGGCGACCGCCGGCGAGAACACCTTCCACGATTTCGCCTCGTGGATCGCCAGGTACGACGTGGTTTACCGATTCGGGACCACGGAGCCCGCCGTCGCGAAAGCCCTGCTCGACCTGCGGGCCGAACGCAGCGACGTCAACGGCATGCTCGCCAACCCGCGCCGCGAATGGGCGGGCCTGGCGCGGCAGCTCGCCCAGCTCCGCGACGGCGGCCCGATTTCACCCGAAAGTGCGAAGCAGCCGGGTCGGCTGGGCTGGGACGGCGAACCGCACGCGTTCAACCACTTCCAGCAGACGGCGCTCCTCTGCAACGAGTCCCCGAGCCCGCGCGACTTCGAGACCGTCTGGCAGCACCGCCTCGACCGGATGAAGCGGCTCCCGGTCGCCGGCGGCTACGGCCTCTACGAACAGCTCTGCGTCGGCTGGCCCTTGCCCGCGCGGCCGTGGGCGCTCGCCGCAGGCAAGAGCCCGCTGCAGCTCGTCGGCCACGCCTTCGAACCCGTCACGCCGATCGGCTGGGCGCTCGCGATGCGGCAGCGGATCGGCGGCGAGCTCATGACGATCGAGGACGACGTCCACGGCTCGCTCTCGTCCCTGACCTGCGCGAACGCCGCTGTCACATTTTTCGACACGGGCAGGACGACGTCGGAATCGTGCCCCGGGGCACCCATTCCGGCACCGTGAGTCAGATGCGGGCGCGGAGCTGCTCGCGGACCTCCATCAGCGCGAAGCCGAGCAGGTTCAGCCCGCGCCAGTAGTCCGGCTTGGTCGCGTTCTTCTCCTCGCGGGCGAGGCCCGAGCCCCAGACGAGGTCCTTCTTCGACGCCTCGACGATGACCGCGTCGCCGGTGCCGAGCAGGAACCGGCGCAGGTCGCGGTGCTGCCGGAACTTGGCCAGGTTGCCGTCGACGGCGATGTCGAACCGGTGGCGCTCCCAGACGGCCGCGTCGAAGCCGTCGACCTCGCGGCCGAGGACCTTCGCCGTCTTCGGGTCGGGCGCCGAGCGGATCAGCGCCGCCTTCTCGTGGTCGCCGAACAGCTCGGCCTTGCCGGCCATCACGTAGTGCTCGGCGGTCGGGTAGACGACGCCGCCGTCTTCGAACGGGTCGAGCCACCACTGGCTCAGGCAGCTCGCCGTCAGCCGCCCGGACGTCGAGGGCGCGTGCCCGTAGAACAGCAGGTATTCGGGCTCCGCACCCTCGTGGACCTTTTCGCGCAACGCCTCGACACTGCGGATCCCGTCGACCTTCACCATCCGCCTAGTGGACCACAACCCTCAGAGCAGGAAGTGGAACAGGGGGCTACCCGGCTCGATCCGCTCCACCTGCAGCGGGCTCGCGGCCATCCGGGCGAGCAGTCCGGGCAGGTCGGACGGCCGCGCGATCTCGACGCCGACCAGCGCCGGGCCCATTTCGCGGTTGGTGCGCTTGACGTACTCGAAGCGGGTGATGTCGTCCTCGGGCCCGAGGACCTGCTCGAGGAACCGCCGCAGCGCGCCCGGCTCCTGCGGGAAGCCGACCAGGAAGTAGTGCTTCAGCCCTTCGTGCATCAGCGAGCGTTCGAGGATCTCGCTGTAGCGGCTGACGTCGTTGTTGCCGCCGGAGACCACGACGACGACGGTCTGCCCCGGCTCCACGTGCACGACCGACCCGAGCGACGCCGCGGCCAGCGCGCCCGCGGGCTCGGCGATGATGCCGTCGGACTGGTACATCGCCAGCATCTCGGTGCAGATCGCGCCCTCGGCGACCGCGGTCAGCTCGGCGCCGCTGTCGCGGATCAGCGGGTAGGTGACCGCGCCGGCTTCGCGCACCGCGGCGCCGTCGACGAACGAGTCCAGTTCGGGCAGCCGCACCGGGTGCCCGGCGGCCAGCGCCGCCGCCATGCACGCCGCGCCCGCGGGTTCGACGCCCACGACGCG
>NZ_JAAGNB010000467.1:0-987 GCF_010550475.1 Amycolatopsis sp. SID8362 | reverse complement strand
GCCGCGCCCGCGCGCGGCGGAGCTGTGCGGGCCCGCCGGGGAGAGCGAAGCGCTCGAACTCTTCTTCGGGATCGTCCGCGAGGCGGCCGGCCGGGGCCCGCTGTTCCTCGGCATCGACAACGTGCACCTCGCCGACGCCTGGTCCATGCGGTGCCTCGCCTACCTCCGCAACCGCGTGGCCGGCCTGCCGGTGCTGATCATCCTGACGACGCTGACCGGGCACCCGCCGCACCACGAGGTCGCGCTGCTGGAGATGGCGGGCTGCACGCCGGCGTCGATCACCCTGAACGGCCTCGGCGACGCGGCCGCCGCCGAAATCCTCGGCCTCGCGCCCGGCGAGCTCGCCACCGCCTGCCGCGAGGCGACCGGCGGCAACCCGTACCTGCTGCAGGCCCTGCGGCCGCGGCTGCTGCCCGGCGCGGACCCGCACGAGCTCGGCTCGTCGCTGATCGGCCAGGTGCTCCACACGCGGATGCAGGAGTTCCCGCACGCGCCGGAAATCCTGCACGCGGCGGCGATCCTGGGCGAGGACGCCGCGTTCGACCTGCTGGCCCAGCTCGCCGGCGTCGACGAGCTCGACGCGCTGCAGGCGATCGACACGATGGTCCGGCTGCACGTGCTCACCAACAGCAACCGGCCGGCGCTGACCTACTCGTTCGTCCGCAACTCGCTGCTCAAGGACATGCCGCAGACCACCCGCGCGGTCAACCACGGGCGGGCGGCGAAGCTGCTGTCGGAGACGGGCGCGCCGGTCGAGCGCGTCGCCGCGCACCTGCTGGAGGCGACGTCGATCCGGATCCCGTGGGGCGTGGACGTGCTGCGGCTGAGCGCGCGCGACGCCGTGTTCTCCGGACGGCCCGAGCTGGCCGCGCGGCACCTGCGGCGGGCGCTGGCGGAACGGCTGTCGTCCGGGCGCCGGGTCGCCGTGCTGCTGCAGCTGGCGCACGCGGAGTTCCAGACCGACCCGCCGGCCGCGGCGAAGCGCGT
>NZ_JAAGNB010000418.1:0-1676 GCF_010550475.1 Amycolatopsis sp. SID8362 | reverse complement strand
ACGCCGGCCCGTGGCCCGGCACGCCCGCGCACCTGCGCGGCGACCTGCTGCTGCGCACCGCGGACCTGCTCGACCGCGACGCGGAGGCGTTCGCGCGCGCCGAGTCGCTCGACACCGGCAAGCGCCTGGTCGAGAGCCGCTACGACATGGCCGACATCGCGGCCTGCCTGCGCTACTTCGGCAAGCTCGCGGCGCAGGACGCCGGGCGCGTCGTCGACACCGGCAACCCGGACGCGATCAGCCGGATCGTGCACGAGCCGGTCGGCGTCTGCGGGCTGATCACGCCGTGGAACTACCCGCTGCTGCAGACGGTGTGGAAGATCGCGCCGGCGCTGGCGGCGGGCAACACGTTCGTGCTCAAGCCCAGCGAGCTGACGCCGCACACGGCGATCCTGTTCCTCAAGCTGCTCACCGAGGCGGGCCTGCCGCCGGGCGTGGGCAACCTCGTGCTCGGCGCGGGCGCCGAAGTGGGCGCGCCGCTCGCGTCGCACCCGGACGTCGACCTGGTGTCGTTCACCGGCGGGCTCGCGACCGGCAAGGTGATCGCCGCGGCGGCCGCGGGCACGGTCAAGAAAGTGGCCCTCGAGCTGGGCGGCAAGAACCCGAACGTGGTCTTCGCCGACGCCGACTTCGAGACGGCGGTCGACTACGCGCTGACGGCGGTGTTCCTGCACTCGGGCCAGGTCTGCTCGGCGGGCGCGCGGCTGATCGTGCAGCGCGAGTGGCACGACGAGTTCGTGGCCGAGCTGGTGCGCCGCGCCGAGCGGATCCGCCTGGGCGGCCCGTTCGACGACCGCGCGGAGACCGGCCCGCTGATCTCGGCGGCGCACCGGTCCAAGGTGGAGGCCTACGTGGCGGCGGCGCTGGCGGAAGGAGCGGTGCTGCGCACGGGCGCCCGCCGCCCCGACGACCCGGCGCTGGCCGACGGCTTCTACTACCTGCCGACCATCCTGGACGACGTGCGGCAGGGCTCGTCGGCGGTCGTCGAGGAGTCGTTCGGGCCGGTGCTGACGGTCGAGACGTTCACCGACGAGGACGACGCGGTCCGCATCGCCAACGACACGCACTACGGCCTGGCGGGCGCGGTGTTCACGCAGGACGCTTCGCGCGCGCAGCGGGTGGCGGGGCGGCTGCGCCACGGGACGGTGTGGATCAACGACTTCCACCCGTACCTCCCCCAGGCCGAGTGGGGCGGCTTCAAGCAGTCCGGCTTCGGCCGCGAGCTGGGCCCGGCGGGGCTGGCGGAGTACACCGAGGTCAAGCACATCTACCAGAACCTGCGCCCGGGCCCGCAGCACTGGTTCGCGGGCTGAGTCGCCCGATCGGGATCATTCGAACGGCCCAGCGTTTTATGCTGCGTGACGTGACGCAGTGGCGAGGGCCGCGAGCCGTGCTGGTGGCGGTGGCCGGGCTCGGGGTGATCGCGGGCCTGACCCTGCGCACGGCGTCGTTCCCGGCCGCGCTGCCCCCGGGCACCCCGGACCCGGAACTCGACGTGGGCCTGCGCCTGGTCTGCGCGGCGGCCGTCCTGGTCGCGGGGACGCTGGCGTACCTGACGTTCGCCCGGCGCCAGGACGAGCCCCTGGCGATGGCGTGCCTGCCGGGGCTGGTGGTGACGGGCGTGATCCTGCGCCACCTGGTGGTGACGTTGCCAGGAGTGGCCCGCTTCCAGCCGG
>NZ_JAAGNB010000364.1:0-874 GCF_010550475.1 Amycolatopsis sp. SID8362 | reverse complement strand
CCGGCGGCGGCGCGGGCGGTGGCCGAGCTGTGCGGCGGGATGCCGATCGCGGTGCACGTCGCCGCCGCGCGGCTGGCGGTCCGGCCGCACTGGCCGCTCTCCAGGCTGGCGGACGAACTCGCCGACGAACGACACCGGTTGCGGACCTTGGTCGCGGAGGGCGGCGCGCTGGCGGTCGAGCTGTGCTTCGACGTTTCCTACCGGGGGCTTCCGCCGGACGCGGCTCGTCTGTACCGGCTGCTCGGGGTGTACCCCGGCGACGACTTCGGCCGGGGTGTCGCGGCCGCCCTGCTCGGTACGCCGGAAGCGGAGGCGGAGCGGTTCCTCGCGGTGCTGGTCGACGCGAGCATGATCGCCGACACCGCGTACGACCGCTA
The DNA here is from genome assembly GCF_010550475.1 of Amycolatopsis sp. SID8362. Taxonomy (NCBI): domain Bacteria; kingdom Bacillati; phylum Actinomycetota; class Actinomycetes; order Pseudonocardiales; family Pseudonocardiaceae; genus Amycolatopsis; species Amycolatopsis sp. SID8362. The sequence continues at coordinate 497 of NZ_JAAGNB010000364.1, read as the reverse complement.
CCGCTGCCACGACCTGGTCCGCCTGCACGCCCGGCGCCTCGCCGAACAGCACGACCCGGCGCCCGAACGGGAGCGGGCGGTGTGGTCGGCGGTGTCGTGGTACCGCGACCGCGCGGCCTCGGCCGACCGCGCGGCGACGCCACTCCGCCCGCACCGCACCCGGGTGATGACGGAGTTCGGCACGCGGGCAGCGGCACTGGACTGGCTCGAAGGCGAGCTGCCGAACCTGATCACCTGCCTGCGGACCGCGCACGGCTTCGGCTGGTACGAGCTCGTGTGCGAGCTGTACGACGCGCTCTGGGGCGTGTTCCTCTACCGCGGGCACTACGCCGAGTGGATCAGCGCCGGCCGTCTCGCGGTCGACGCCGCCACGATTTCGGGCGACCGCGGCGCCGAGGTGCGGATGGTGAACCAGGCCGCCGCCGTCCACCTGCGCACCGGTCGACCGGAGGTGGGTCTCGAGCCCTACCGGCGGGCGCTGGCCGTCGCCCGCTCGG
>NZ_JAAGNB010000324.1:0-553 GCF_010550475.1 Amycolatopsis sp. SID8362 | reverse complement strand
CGGCGGCGCGGTGAAGACCGGGCGCAAGGGCGTCGGCATCTTCCGGGTGCGCGCGACCGGCGTCGAAGCGCACGCGGGCCTGGACCCGGCGAAGGGCGCGAGCGCGATCGACGAACTGGCGCGGGCGGTCCTGGCACTGCACGGACTGTCCGATCCGGACGCCGGCACGACGGTCAACGTCGGCGTGCTCGAGGGCGGCACGCGCTCGAACGTGATCGCGGGCGCGGCTTCGGGCGAGGTCGACGTCCGCGTCTCGACCGCGGCGGAGGCGGCCCGCATCGACGCGGCCCTGGCGGCGCTCAAGGCCCACGACCCCCGCGCGGCGCTCACTGTCGAGGGCGGCTGGAACCGGCCGGTGATGGAACGCTCGGCCGCCATCGCGAAGGTGTACGAGCTGGCCCGCGAGGAGGCGGCGCAGCTGGGCGTGACGCTGCGGGAGTGCTCGGTGGGCGGCGCCAGCGACGGCAACTTCGTGGCCGCACTGGGCCACCCGGTCCTGGACGGCTTCGGCGCGGTCGGCGACGGCGCCCACGCGCGGCACGAGCACGTCAGC
>NZ_JAAGNB010000264.1:0-1514 GCF_010550475.1 Amycolatopsis sp. SID8362 | reverse complement strand
CCCGCCGTAGCTGTTCGTCCCGCCCAGCCGGATGTCCAGCGCGCCGGCGAACGCCGCCTCGACCTGGCCCGCGTTCGGGCTGGGGTGCCGGCCGCCGTCACGGCGCCAGACCCGCCAGGACTCCCGCGCCCGGCCGCCCGCGCACACCGCCGTGAGCGCCGCCCCGAGCCGCGAGGGCACCAGGTTGACCAGGTCGTCGGCCCGCGCCGCGGCCCAGCCGAAGTTCCGGTGGCGCGCGGAGCGGTAGCCGACCATGGCGTCGAGAGTGTTGAGCGCCCGGTACCCGAGCAGCCCCGGCAGCCCGGCGACCGCACCCCAGAACAGCGGCGCGACCACGGCGTCCGACGTGTTCTCGGCGATCGACTCGGTGGCCGCGCGGGTCAGTTCGGCGGAGTCGAGCGTCGTCGCGTCGCGCGCGCAGAGGTGCGAAAGCCGCTGACGTGCTTCGGGCACTTCGCCCGCTTCGAGCAGTCTGGCCATTTCGGCACCTTCCGCCGCGAGACCGCGTCCGCCGAGCACGATCCACGTTGACGCCGCTGTCAGCCCGAAGCGTGCGAAGGGGCTTCGCCGTGAAGCCGTCTGAAGCGCGACGCCCAGCCCTACGGCGGCGAAGGTGCACAACCCCGCGTACACGGCTCCGCGCGGCTTCGAGTCCGCCCACAGACGGTGTTCCAGCCGCGCGGCGGCACTCCCGAACAGGGCGACCGGATGGCCCGTTCGGGGGTCACCGAACAGAGCGTCGGCCGCGTATCCGGTAACGAGTCCGGCAGCGGTTGTCCCTAGACGGAGTGGCACGTGGCGCACGGTAGCGCGTGCACCACAATGCCGGGTATGACCAAGCTGACCCACCGGCTCGCCGGGTACCTCGAGACCCTGGCGCGCGCACTACGCCGGTACGGCCGCGACGAAGGCAAGGTGCTGGTCCTCGGTGGCGTCCGCTCGGGGAAGTCGCGGCACGCCGAGCGGCTCGTGGCCCGCCACCCGCACCTCGTCTACGTCGCGCCCGGCCTGCCCGCGAGCGACGACGACCCCGAATGGGCCGCGCGGGTGGCCGCGCACCAGGCGCGCCGGCCGGCGCACTGGAAGACCGTGGAGACCACCGACCTCGCCGGCACCCTGCGCACGGCCACCGAGCCGCTGCTCATCGACTGCCTCGGCACCTGGCTGTCGCGCGTCCTCGACGAGATCGGCGCCTGGGACGGGAAGCGCGGCTGGGAGCACCGGCTCGACGACCGGCTCGAAGACTTCCTCGCCGCGTGGGCCGCTGCCCGGGTGCCGGTGGTCGCGGTCAGCAACGAGGTCGGCAGCGGTGTGGTGCCCGCAACGTCGTCCGGACGGCTGTTCCGTGATGTGCTGGGCGCACTCAACAACCGGGTGTCCGCCGACGCCGACCGGGTCGTGCTGGTCGTCGCGGGCCGGGCGCTCGACCTGTAGCCAGGAGGCGCCCGTGTTCGACGTACCCGTGCCCGACCCCGCCGCCCGCGCCGCCGCGCTGGAGCGGCTCGACGGCCTCG
>NZ_JAAGNB010000209.1:0-1567 GCF_010550475.1 Amycolatopsis sp. SID8362 | reverse complement strand
CGCGGCGCGGACCTGCCGCTGGACGCGCGGATCCCGGCGGGGCTGTTCGGCCCGCGGCCGCCGCGGCGCACGTTCGCCGTGACTGCGCTGGGCCGCCCGGACCTCAAGCCGGGCGACCTGGTTTCGCCGGTGCTGCCGCCGGAGGACTTCGTCGTCACCGAGCCGCCGGGCCTCGGCGCGACCCTGCTGACGTCGGTGCCGAACCTGCCCGCCGGGGTCGCCGACCCGGACGCCGACGCGTCGGTGTGCCGGATCATCGAGGTGCGCCACGAGATCTCGCGGGAGCGCGGTTTCCTCACCACGATCCGCGCGGTGGTGCTGGCCGGCGAGGACGACGGCTGGGACGAGGTCACGCCCGGCACGGCGAAGGACGCCCAGCGGGCACGGCGGTCCGGCGTCCCGTTCGCCGACAGCGCGCAGGGCGTGGCGAGCACGATCGGCGACGTCGTGGGGGATCGGATCGAGCGGACGTTCGGGGTGACGCGGTCGCGGCCCGCGGTGATCCACGACCACGCCGTGTCCCCGGACACCCCCAAGCACACCAGCGAGGTCTGGCACTCCGACGCGGCACCGGACGGCCGGCCCCAGGCGGCGCAACGCACGGAGATCACCGCCGACGCGCACGCGGAGCTGACCCAGGTGCCGTACGTGACGCCGTTCGCGTGGGGCAGCTACGGCCTCGTGCTGCCGCGCTACCCGGGCACCCGGGTGGTGCTGTCGAACGTCGGCGGCAGCTCGGCGGACTTCGTCGACGTCGGCGCGCTGTGGCCGCCGGGCGCGGGCCCGGACGCCCGGCCGGGGGACTACTGGCTGGCGCTGCCCGTGGGGATCGACGAACGCGAGCACCTGCGCGATCCGGACACCCAGGATCCGCCCGACGGCCTCGCGAGCCACGACCTGGTCGACGGGGACGGCACCCGCGTCATCGAGACCGCGCGGTTCGTCCTGCGGGTCACCGACGCGCTCACCCGCGTCCCGGCCCGGCCGTCTCCCGACGACGACCTCGGGAACGGCAGCGTGCTCATCGAGAGCCGGGACGGCGACGGGGCCGCGCGGATCGTGCTGAAGGGCGACGGCAGCGTCACGATCAGCGCGAAGTCGATCACCTTCGACGCCGAGGACCGGATCGAGCTGAACACCAAGGACGTCCGGGTCAAGCTCGACGGCGGCACGATGGACGTGAGCTGATGGCCTTCCCCGTCACCGGAAACGGCTCGGTCGAGTGCGACCACCACGGCGCCGTGTCCCTGCCCGCGGTCAGCGACGGGCGGCTCGTCGTCGCGGGCGGGAAGGCCGTGCTGTTCGCCGGGGTGCTCACGCAGCCGTACGCGAAGTGCGCCGCGCCCAGTCCGCCCGGCGTCTGCGTCACGACGCTGCCGTCCCCGCCGGATTCGGGCCGGGCCGCCCGGCTGACCGTGGGCGGCGCCCCGGTCCTGCTCGATTCCCTGACCGCCACCTCCCTGCCCTCGGCCACGCCCGTGAAGGTCGCCGCCGGGCAGTCCGTGCTCACCGCTTCCTGAAGGAGTTCCGATGACTTCCCTGCCCCCGCTTCCGACGCCTCCGGGCG
>NZ_JAAGNB010000162.1:0-8530 GCF_010550475.1 Amycolatopsis sp. SID8362 | reverse complement strand
CGCTCGCGCTGGCCAAGCGGCCGCGGCTGCTGCTGCTCGACGAGCCCATCGCGAGCCTGGACCCGCTGGCCCGCCGCGAGTTCCTGCGGACGCTCATGGGCGCGGTGGCCGAGGACGGCACCACCGTGCTGCTGTCGTCGCACCTGCTGACCGACCTCGAACGCACCTGCGATCACCTGATCGTGCTCCAGGACGCCCGCGTCCGGCTGGCCGGGCCGGTCGACGAGCTGCTCGACGCGCACCGCACGGTCGTCGGCCCGCGGGCAGGCAGCGACGAGATCGCCGGCGTCGCGCAGGTCATCCGCGCCCACCACTCCGCCCGCCAGGCGACGCTGCTGGTGCGCCGCGCGGGGCCGATCGATCCACTGTGGACGGAACACGAAGTGGGCCTGGAAGACCTGGTGCTCGGGCACCTCGGCGCGGCGGAGGTGCCCGCGTGCTCTGGCTGACCTGGCGACGGCACCGCAAGCCCGCGCTGTTCGCGCTCGCGGTGCTCGGCCTGCTCGCCGCGGTCGTCGTGCCCACCGGGCTGGCGATGCGCGAAAAGTTCGACGGCTACGGCCTCGGGGCGTGCCGCGCGGCGCTCGGCACCGCGTCGATGGTCACGCAGACCGAAGCGGTGGCGCGCTGCGACAGCCTCGGCCACCAGTTCCAGCGGGAGTTCGGGAACCTGCAGTTCGCCGCCGTCCTGTTCGTGGTCCTGCCGGCGCTGATCGGCGTCTTCTTCGGCGCCCCGCTGGTGGCCCGCGAGGTCGAGCAGGGCACCCACCGCCTGGTCTGGACCCAGGGCGTGAGCCGGCTGCGGTGGGCGCTCACGACGTTCGGCCTGACCGGCGCCCTCACGGCGGTGCCGGCGGCGGCGTACGCGCTGGGCGTGTCGTGGTGGTTCGAGCCGCTGGTCACCGCGAGCACCGGCCGGCTGGCGTTCCTCGCGTTCGACGTCCAGGGGATCGTGCCGGTCGCGTACACGCTCTTCGCGCTCGCGCTGGGGATCTTCGCGGGCACGTACTGGCGGCGCGTGGTGCCGGCGATGGCGCTCGCGCTGGCCGGGTACGCCGTGGTCCGGATCGCGGTCGAGGTCCTCGCCCGGCCGCGCTACCTGCCGGCGCAGGTGCGGACGTTCTCGCCGGACGGCACGCAGACCCCGAACCCGGCGTCGGGCGACTGGGTCCTGACCCAGAGCGTCCGCGACGGGGCGGGGCAGGTGGTGCTCCCGAAGGCCCAGATCGGACCCTGCCCGCCCGGCCAGTGCACGACCGACCCGGGCACCACCAACTGGCTGGAATTCCAGCCGGGGGACCGGTTCTGGACGTTCCAGTGCATCGAAGCCGGCATCTTCGCGGTGCTGACGGCGGCGCTGATCTACTTCGCGATCCGCCGCGTCCGCACCATCGCCTGAAACGCCGGCACCAACGAACGGCGGATTTACAACGTTGTATCAACCGGGTAAGAACTACTTTTACAACGTTGTAACGACGAGCGGAGGCTGGTACCCGTGTCGCTGAGCCGCAGGCAGTTCGTCACCGGAGCCGTCGCCGCCACCCTGCTGACCGGCGCGAACGCGCCGAACGCCGTCGCCGGGGCGCTGCACTGCCGGAAGGTCGCCGCCGTGAAGGGCGGCCTGTACACGCCGAACGCGGCACCCCTGCGGCCCGCCGCCTTCCTCAAGCTGCCGCCCGGCGCGGTCACCGCCCGCGGCTGGCTCGCCGGGCAGCTGCGGCTCCAGCTCGACGGCCTCTGCGGGCACTACGCCGAGACGTCGCACTTCCTCGACTTCGCGACCAGCGGCTGGGTCCACCCCGAGCGCGGCGGCTGGGAGGAAGTGCCCTACTGGCTGCGCGGCTACGTCGACCTCGCCGCGGTCACCGGCGACGCCACCGCGAAAGCCACCGCCGCCAAGTGGATCGACGCCATCGTCGCCACCCAGCAGCCCGACGGCTTCTTCGGCCCGGCCGCCCTGCGCACCGCGCTGAACAACGGCCCCGACTTCTGGCCGTACCTGCCGCTGCTGCAGGCGCTGCGGTCCTGGCAGGAGTACACCGGCGACGCGCGGATCGTCCCGTTCCTCACCCGCTTCCTCCGCTACATGAACGCCCAGGGCAAGAGCGCGTTCGACTCCAGCTGGGTGTCCGTGCGTTGGGGCGACGGCCTCGACAGCGTGTTCTGGCTGTTCAACCGCACCGGCGACACCTTTCTGCTCGACCTCGCCGACAAGATCCACACCTACGGCGCGAGCTGGGTGAACAACCTCCCGAGCCTGCACAACGTCAACATCGCCCAGGGCTTCCGCGAACCGGCCCAGTACGCGCTGCGGTCCGGCGACGCGAGCCTGACCCAGGCCACCTACTCGGACTACGACACGGTCATGGCGGCCTACGGCCAGTTCCCCGGCGGCGGGTTCGCCGGCGACGAGAACGCGCGGCCCGGCTTCGGCGACCCGCGGCAGGGCTTCGAAACCTGCGGGATCGTCGAGTTCATGGCCAGCCACCAGCTGCTCACCCGGCTGACCGGCGACCCGGTGTGGGCCGACCGCTGCGAGGACCTGGCGTTCAACTCGCTGCCCGCGGCGCTCGACCCGGACGGGCGCGCGGTGCACTACATCACCAGCGCGAACAGCGTCGACCTCGACAACGTGCCCAAGAGCGAAGGCCAGTTCCAGAACGGCTTCGCGATGCAGGCCTACCTGCCGGGCGTCGACCAGTACCGCTGCTGCCCGCACAACTACGGCATGGGCTGGCCGTACTTCACCGAAGAGCTCTGGCTCGCCACCCCGGACCGCGGGCTCGCCGCGGCGATGTACTCCGCCAGCAGCGTCACGGCGAAGGTCGGCGACGGCACCGCGGTGACCATCACCGAAGACACCACGTACCCGTTCTCCGAGCAGGTCACCTTCACGATCCGGACGCCGAAGCGGCTGGCGTTCCCGCTCTACTTCCGGATCCCGGCCTGGTGCACGGCGCCGCGGCTCACCGTCGCGGGCGCGCCGGTCGCGGCGGCGGCCGGGCCGTCGTTCGTCAAGGTCGACCGGGCCTGGGCGAACGGCGACCTCGTCACGCTGACGCTGCCGCAGCGCACGACCCTGCGGACGTGGCAGGCGAACCACGGGTCGGTGTCGGTCGACCACGGGCCGCTGACGTACTCGCTGAAGATCGGCGAAAGCTACGAGCGGCTCGGCGGGACCACGCAGTTCCCGGAGTACGCGGTGCACGCGACGACGCCGTGGAACTACGGCCTGACCCCGGACGCGGCGCTGACCTTCGCCGCGGCGGGCGGGGCGCTCCCGGCGAACCCGTTCACGCCGGACACGGCACCGGTCAAGATCACCGCGTCCGCGCGGAAGATCGCCGAGTGGACCGCGGACGACCAGGACGTCGTCACGCCGCTGCAGGCTTCACCGGCCCGCAGCGAGGCGCCGGTGGAGACGGTCACGCTGATCCCGATGGGCGCCGCGCGGCTGCGGATCACGGCGTTCCCGACCGCCTCGCCCGACGGGACCCCGTGGGTGGCCGGTGGCGGGGGAGCGGGGTTCCGGATCGTCAACCGCAACTCGGGCAAGGTGCTCGGCGTCGATCAGATGTCCACTGCGGACAGTGCGCGGGTGGTGCAGTTCGCCGACAACGGCACCGACGACCACGTCTGGCACCTCGTCGCGAACGGCGACGGCTGGTACCGGATCCGCAACCACCACTCGGGCAAGGTGCTGGGTGTCGACCGGATGTCCACCGCGGACAGCGCGATCGTCGTGCAGTTCACCGACAACGGCACCGCCGACCACCTCTGGCAGCTGCTCGACAACGGCGACGGCTGGTGGCGCCTGAAGAACCGCAACTCGGGCAAGGTGCTGGGCGTCGATCAGATGTCCACCGCGGACAGCGCGCAGGTGGTGCAGTTCGGCGACACGGGGACCGCCGACCACCTGTGGCAGCTCGTGCCGGACGGGCAGGTGCGGATCGAGAACCGCAACTCCGCCAAGGTGCTGGGCGTCGACCGGATGTCCACTGCGGACAGTGCGCGGGTCGTCCAGTTCGCCGACAACGGCACGGCCGACCACCGGTGGACGTTCGAACCGACGGCGGCCGGCTGGTTCCTGATCCGCAACGCCAACTCCGGCAAGGTGCTGGGGGTCGATCAGATGTCCACCGCGGACAGCGCGATCGTCGTGCAGTTCACCGACAACGGCACGCCCGACCACGAGTGGCGCCTGCGCGACGACGGCAGCGGCTGGTTCCGGATCGTCAACCGCAACTCCGGCAAGGTACTCGGCGTCGACGTGATGTCGACGGCGGACAGCGCCCAGGTGGTGCAGTTCGGGGACACCGGGACCGCCGACCACCTCTGGCGGCTCCGCTAGCGCTTGACGCCGACGATCCCCGCCACGCACTTCGCCGAGCCGGACAGCGGGGTGAGGCGGGGCCCGTCCGGCCACCATTCGTCGCACACGGCCAGGCCCGGCTCGGAAGTGGCGTTGGGCTGGACCAGCTCCAGGCCCGGCAGCATCGCCTCGATCTCGGCGCGGGTGCGGAACCGGCCGGCGCCGAGCGGGCCCTGGACCAGGATCTGCTCGATCCGCTTGGCGATCTCGGTCAGCTCCGGCACCTCGGGGTCGAAGAAGTGCGAGAGGACCACGTACGAGCCCGGGGCGAGCGCGTCGATGTACTCGCGCATGACGTCGACGGCGCCGTCGCCCTCGAAGTGGTGCATCGTGCCGACGTGCAGCAGCGCGACCGGCTCGGAAAAGTCGATGTGCCGCCGCACGTCGTCGTTCCCGAGCACCGCCGCCGGCTTGAAGATGTCCGCTTCGACCATGTGCGTGAAGTCGTTCTCGACCAGCAGCGCGCGGCCGTGCGCGAGGACCACCGGGTCGTTGTCGACGTAGACGACCGTGTGGTCCTTGTCGATGCGCTGGACGATCTGGTGGGTGTTCTCCGCCGTCGGCAGGCCGGAGCCGCAGTCGAGGTACTGCCGGATGCCGGTCTGCGCGGCCAGCATCCGCAGCGCGCGGTTGTGGAAACCGCGGTTGCCGCGGGCGATGTCGACCGCTTCCGGGACCGCGGTGCGGATCTTCTCCATCACCACGCGGTCGACCTCGTAGTAGTTGTTGCCGCCGAGGAACCCGTCGTAGATCCGCGCGATGCTCGGCCGGTCGGGATCGACTCCCACCGGCTTCTGGCTCGGGGACAGGGTCTCGGACATGGCGACCTCGCAGGACTTCGGCGGGCGGCGGTGCGCCACCCAGCGTAGTAGGTCGCGTCCGGGGGGTGAAGGCGAGGTCAGCCGCTCGGGCGCAGCCGCTGGTCCGGGATGTCGTCGCCGGCGCGCTCGGCGCGTTCCCGCCGCAGCCGTGCGAGGTGCTGTTCGATCCGGCGGTCGAGGTCGCGCGCGGCCTCGGACAGTTCCGTCAGGTCGCGACGGGACCACGGGTGGCCGATCGCCCCCGTGTCCACTTCGTCCCCTGCCCTGTCCACTTCCGGTACCTCCCGCGTCCGTTCGGTCCGCCCGCTCACCGGCCTTACTGCCCCAACGGAGGCAGGTCAAAACACCGGCTGTCGTGACGTCGGGCACTCGTGCCGCCGTCCGGTGGACCGCGCCCGGATTTCCTGGTGCCAATTCTGACCAGGTGGTAGAAATTCTGCAGAGCCCATCGTGACTTCAGGAGCTGGGGATGAGCGACCTTTCCGTGCAGCTGTACTCGGTCCGCGACGCCTTCGCGGCCGACCCCGCCGACACCCTGCGGCGGCTCGCCGCGATCGGTTTCACGCAGGTGGAGCCGTACGGAGTCGTCGAAAACGCCGAAGCCCTGCGAGCCGGGCTGCCCGCCAACGGACTGACCGCGCCGACGGCGCACGCGCGCCTGCTCGGCGCCGATCAGGCCGCGGTCTTCGCCACGGCCGCCGAGCTGGGCATCGGCCTGGTGATCGACCCGCTGGTCAAGCCCGAGCAGTGGCAGGACCCGGCGGACATCGCGGCGACGGCGGACGCGCTCAACGCCGCGGCCAAGCTCGCGGCCGAGCACGGCGTGCGCGTGGGCTACCACAACCACTGGTGGGAGCTGGAGTCCCGGATCGGCGGCCGCAGCGCGTTCGAGGTCCTCGCCGACCAGCTCGACCCGGCCGTCGCGCTGGAGGTCGACACCTACTGGGCCACCGCCGGCGGGGAGGACGCGCCCGCCCTGCTGCGGCGGCTCGGCGACCGGGTCCGCGCGATCCACGTCAAGGACGGCGGCCTGGCCACCGACGCCACCGGCCAGGTTCCCGCCGGCCAGGGCCGGGTGCCGATCGCCGACGTGCTGGCCGCCGCGCCGGACGCGCTGCGCGTGATCGAGTTCGACGCCTACGACGGCGACCTGTTCGAAGCCATCGCCGCCAGCCACGCCTTCCTGACCGGCGCGGGCCGGTGACCGGCGGCCCGGTCGGCGTCGGGTTCGTCGGCGCCGGCGTCATCAGCGCCACCTACCTCGAGAACCTCACGAGCTTCCCGGACGTCCGCGTGCTGCGGATCGCCGACCTCGACACCGAACGCGCGGCGGCTCGCGCGGCCGAGTATGGAGTGCCGCGCTCGGGCACGGTGGCCGAGCTGCTCGCCGACCCGGACGTCGAGCTGGTGGTCAACCTGACCGTCCCGGTCGCGCACGTCGAGGTCGGGCTCGCCGCCCTCGAAGCGGGCAAGCACGTCTGGGCGGAGAAGCCCCTCGCCCTGGACCGCCAGACCGGGCGCAAGCTCCTCGATCGGGCACGGGAGAAGAACCTGCGCGCCGCCAGCGCGCCCGACACTGTCCTCGGCGCCGCGCTGCAGACCGCGCGCCGGGCCGTCGACGGCGGCCGGATCGGCCGTCCCCTGACCGCGCTGGCGCTGTTCCAGGTGCCCGGCCCGGAACTGTGGCACCCGGCGCCGGAGTTCTACTACCAGCCGGGCGGCGGGCCGCTGCTCGACATGGGCCCGTACTACCTGACGGCGCTGGTGCACCTGCTCGGCCCGGTCCGGCGCGTCACCGGGGCCGGCGGACGGGCGCGCGACACCCGGGTCGTCGGGTCCGGGCCGCGGGCGGGGACGGAGTTCCCGGTGCTGGTGCCGACCACGGTCACCGCGCTCGTGGAGTTCGAGCGCGGGTCGGCCCAGCTGGTGCTGAGCTTCGACTCGGCGCTCAAGCGGGCCGGGCTGGTCGAGCTGACCGGCACGCTCGGCACGGCCGTCCTGCCCGACCCCAACCGGTTCGACGAGCCGACCCGGCTGCACCTGCTCGGGCACGAGGAGTCGGAAGAGCTGGCGGCGGCCGGGCACCCGGCGTCCCGCGGCACCGGCGCGCTCGAGCTGGCGCGGGCGATCCGGGCGGGGGTGCCCGAGCGCGCGTCCGGCGAGCTGGCATACCACGTGCTCGACACGATGCTGGCCATCGACGAGTCCATGACCCGCGGGCAGAGCGTGGAGGTCGCGAGCACCGTCGAGGTCCCGCCGCTGCTGCCGCCGGGCTGGGACCCGTACGCGAAGACCCTCTAGCGTCGCGCCGTTGCAGCCAACGCCGCGACCAAGCGCCCCAAGGTGGCCTTCGGTGCGTCTGACGCACCCAAGGCGGCCTTCGGTGCGCAAGACGCAACCAAGGCCACCTTGGGGCGCTCGATGCTGGGCACTAGAACGGGACGGTGAGCAGGTTCTGCAGGTAGAAGCGCAGCGAGCCGACCAGGTCCACGTCGCCGGGCACGGTCAGCCACTGCACCTGGAGGCCGTCCATCAGCGCGATGAACGTGAGCGCGGCCAGCCCGGGGTCGACACCCGCCCGCAGCTGGCCGCGCGCCGCGAGCACCTCGAACGACTCGTGCACGCCGTCGCGGGCGGCCCGGTAGTGGCGCTGGAAGTAGTCGTGCGCGGGGTGGTCCGGCGCGACCGCCTCGGCGGCCAGCCGCGAGTAGAGGTCGACGATCCCGGGGTGGCGGACGTTGTGCTCGGCGAGGGCGACGAAGTGGCGCAGGACCTCCAGCCCGGCCGGGACCTGCAACTGCTCGCGCTCGGAGTCGTCGGCGTCCCGGCGTTCGAGCACGGCGGCGAGCAGCGCTTCCTTGGTGGGGAAGTGGTAGAGGAGGCCGGCGTGCGAAATGCCGACGCGCTTGGCGATCTCACGCAGCGACGAGCCGTGGTAGCCGAGTTCGCCGTACGCCGCGGCGGCCGCCGTGATGATGTCCTCGCGGCGGATGCGGCCCTTCAGGTAGCCCCCGGTCACGGGGTCGCGGTGGTCTCGGCGGCGTGCACGGCACCATCATGCCGCAGCGGTGTTTCGCACAAACGACGTGAGCGTCCGAACAAATCGGTTGTGCGAACGAGCGCGGCTTGCGAGCATCGCGGGGTGAAGAGCGCGGAACGGCACCGGGTGATCGTGGAGCGGCTGCGCGACGCCGACCAAGTGGGCGTCGCCGAGCTGGCCGCGGCCACCGGCGCGTCGGAGATGACCGTGCGCCGCGACCTGGACAACCTGGCTTCGCGCGGCGTGCTGCGGCGGGTGCACGGCGGCGCGGTCCCGGCGTCCCCGTCCGGCGTCGAG
>NZ_JAAGNB010000124.1:0-358 GCF_010550475.1 Amycolatopsis sp. SID8362 | reverse complement strand
GCACCGCAGCGCCGTCGTGACGAGGGTGCCGCCGCGGCCCCAGCGCAGGACGTCCGGCCGCGGCTCGTAGGCGAAGTCCACTTCGTACGGTCCGTAGGCGACGCGGGCGAGGTACGCCTGGCCGCTGTGGTGCGCCCAGCCGAACGTCGCCGTCGCGCCCAGCGCGTCCTCGGTCCGGTCGAGGTACCAGCCGTCGCCGTCGGCGGGACCGAGGAAGTGCCGGGTACCCGACCGGGTGGTCAGCACGTAGCCGTCGCCGTGGCGGGTGAGCCGCCCCGCCGTCCCGGACCGGGCCTGGCCGCCGGTCTTGCGGACGTGCGGCAGCGGCAGCGCGAACCCGCCGCCGAACGGGCCGTTG
>NZ_JAAGNB010000085.1:0-756 GCF_010550475.1 Amycolatopsis sp. SID8362 | reverse complement strand
AGCACGGCGATGAGCAGCCGGTTGCGCAGTTCGGCGCGGCGGCGCCACGCCGACGGCGGCCGCGAGCGCGACGGGTGGTGGTGGGCGCGCAGGCGCCCGACGTAGCAGACTTCCCAGCCGTGCGCGGCCAGGTCGTAGGCCAGCAGCTGCTCTTCGGCGCCGAAGTGCAGCAGCGGGCTGAACCCACCGGCTTCGAGGTACGCGCGGCGGCGCACGATCGCCGAGCAGGCGAGGAACCCGAGGACCAGCGGCCCGGGCGCGCCGTCGGGGTGGCCCAGCGGGCTCCGTTCCAGCTCGGGCGTCACCGGGTCGTCACGGTCCTCGGGGCCGACCAGGGTGCGCGCGGCGAGGAGGCCGGTCCGCGGGTGCTCGTCGAAGATCCGTTCCGCTTCGGACAGCGCGTCCGGCGCCCACCACGAATCGTCGTCGCTGAAGGCCACGTAGGGCGTTTCGGCCACGACGACGCCGAGTGTGCGGGCGGCGGCACCGAGGTTGCGCGGCAGCCGGATCACGCGCACGTTCGCGTAGCCGCGGGCAACCTCGGCGGTCCCGTCCGTGGAAGCGTTGTCCAGCACGACGACCGGCGGCACCGGGTCCAATGTGGACAGCTGACGGAGGGTGCGCGCCAGCTCGGCGGCGCGGCCGCGGGTGGCGATGACGACGGTCGTGCGCGCGCTCACCGCTCCCCCACCAGCGCCTCGACGAAGCCGGTCAGCGACGGCACCGGCGGGTCCACCGCGGCCGCGCGGCACCACG
>NZ_JAAGNB010000031.1:0-825 GCF_010550475.1 Amycolatopsis sp. SID8362 | reverse complement strand
CGGTCTGCACCGGCGCCGAGGTGCTCGCCGCGGCCGGCCTGCTCAACGGCCGCCGCGCGACCACGCACTGGCGCTACGCGGCCAAGCTCGCCCGCGACTACCCGGCGGTGACGGTGGACCCGGTGCCGCTGTACGTCCGCCACGGCAACGTCTACACGGCCGCCGGCGTGACGAGCGGGCTCGACCTGACGCTGTCGCTGGTGGAGGCCGACCACGGCCCGACGCTGGCCCGCGAGGCGGCCCGCGCCCTGGTCACGTACCTGCAGCGGCCCGGGAACCAGGCCCAGGTGAGCCTGTTCCTGGCCGGTCCCCCGCCGGAGCACCGCGAGGTCCGCGACCTCACGGCGTACATCGCCGAGCACCTCGACGAGGACCTGGGCACCCCGGCGCTCGCGGCCCGCGCGGGCATCAGCACCCGCCAGCTGACCCGGCTGTTCGACGCGCACCTCGGCACCACGCCGGGCCGGTACGTCCGCACGATCCGCACCGAGCAGGCGGCCCGCCTGCTGTCCGGCACGGACCTCCCCCTGGCCACGATCGCCCGCCGCTGCGGCTTCGGCTCGACGGAAACCCTGCGGCAGGCGTTCCTCGACCACTTCGACACCCCGCCGTCGGCGTACCGGCGGGTGCACGTCCGCCAGTCGTACGGCTGAGCCAACCGGACGAACCGGTCCGTCGGCGGCCCCTGGCGCGGGCGCCGGGATCCCGCTGTCAGGATGTGCGGGTGGACCGCCCCGACCTCGCCGACGACGACACCGGACCGATTCGCCGGGTCACGGACGAGCTGTCCCCTTCGCCGGGGTCCGGGTCGTCCGGAACCTCCCG
>NZ_JAAGNB010000004.1:0-8334 GCF_010550475.1 Amycolatopsis sp. SID8362 | reverse complement strand
CGCCTCAGCGCGGGGGCCGCGGCGAGCCAGCGGGGCTCGGTCCGCAGGCGGGCGCTCAACGTCCAGGCCGCGAGTGGCAGGCTGGCGAACAGCACCGCCCCGCCGGCGCGGTGGATCTCGCCCGACACGGTGGGGTCGGCCGCGCTGGAGTTGCTCCGGAAGACCAGGACCACCGCGAGCCCGGCCGTCCAGAGCAGGAAGAGCGTGCTCACCAGCGGATCACGGGGCAGGGCGGCCAGCCTGGCGGCGACCGCCAGCGCCGCCGCGGCGGCGAGCAGCAACAGGATGGCGACGGTGAACAGCAGCCGGCCGCCGCGGTGCCAGGCGTAGTCGCTGACCGGATCGCGCCACGGGCTGACGTGGCCGGCGAGCCCCAGCGTGAGCCCGGCGATGATCGTCTGGGCGACGGCGGCCATGACCAGTGTCAGCGTCGCCAGTGGCGCCGGCGAGAGCGCGGTCCGTGGAGTCACCCTTCAGACGGTGCTGGCCGTCCATGAGAGTTCGATGAAGATCGCGCTGGGTTTCCTTAAGAAGCGGCCAGCGGGAAGACGAGGTCGAACCGGGCGCCTCCGCCGTCGGCGCGCGCGGCCGTGGCCCGCCCGCCGTGCTGGGTGAGCACCTGTTCGACGATGGCCAGCCCGAGCCCGGAACCCGGGAGCGCCCGCGCGGCGTCGGCCCGGTAGAACCGCTCGAACACGTGCGGCAGGTCCGCCTCGGGGATGCCCGGGCCTTCGTCGTCGACGCGCACGCGCACCGTGCCGCCGCCGGCCGCCATGCGCACCCGCACCCGGCCGCCCGGTGGCGACCACTTGGCCGCGTTGTCGAGCACGTTGAGCACCGCCCGCTCGACCGCCGCGGGACGCGCGAGCACGTCGGCTTCGGCCAGCTCGGCGTCGAACGTGACGTTCGGCCACCGCGACCGGGTGCGTTCGACGGCCGCGGTGACGACGTCGGCCAGCGCGAGGTGTTCTTCGGCTTCGCTCGGCCGTTCGCCGGTGGACAGGTCGACCAGCTCGCCGATCAGCGCGGTCAGCTCGACGGCCTGGGCGTCGAGGTCGGCGAGCAGCCGGGCCCGGTCTTCGGCCGGGAGCTGCCGGCCGGGGTTGGCGTCGGCGTGGATCAGTAGCTCGATGTTGTTGCGCAGGCTGGTCAACGGCGTCCGCAGCTCGTGGCCGGCGTCTTCGACCAGCCGCCGCTGCTCGTCGCGGGACCGGCTCAGCGCGGAGAGCATCGCGTTGAACGAACTGGCCAGCCGCCCGATCTCCCCGGACGCGGTGACGTCGATCGCCGCTGACAGCTCCTGGGTGCGGGCGACGTTCTCGGCGGCCGAGGTGAGCTCGTCGACCGGCTGGAGCGCCGAGCGGGCGATCGCCCGGCCGACCACCGTGGCGCCGAGCACCCCGGCGGCCGACACCACGAGCAGCCAGAAACCCAGCCGCCCCAAGCTGTCCTCGACGTCTTCGGAGTCCTGGGCGACCTGGACCGTCCCGCCGTCGGCGCGCGAAGCCGTCCACATGCGGAACTGGTCCTCCTCGCCGCGGTGGACGTTGGCCGCCCGGCTGACCGAGAACGGCGCTTGCGGTGGCGGTGGCGGGAGTTCCGGGATCACGCCCGCGGTCCCGGTGATGGCGCCGGCCGCCGAGCGGAACTGGACGGTGAGGCCGTTGTTCCGGTCGGCGCCGGGTTTGCCCGTCGTGGAGCGCAGGGTCGAGAGCGCTTCGTCCGGCGTGGCGGCTTTCGCGGCGAGCTGGGCGTAGGACTGCAGCCGCGCGTCGAACTGGTCGTAGAGGTCGGCGCGGGTGATGCCCCACGAGATCGCCGACACCGTCACCACGGTGAGCGCGACCGCGGTGGCGACGAGGACGCCGAGCCGCGCGCGCAGCGACAGCTTCCGCCAGCGGGGCCGTCTCACAGCGGTTCCTCGCGCAGCACGTACCCGACGCCGCGCACGGTGTGCAGCAGCCGCGGCTCGCCGTCGGCTTCCAGCTTGCGGCGCAGGTAGCTGACGTAGACGTCGAGCCCGTTGGACGCGGCCCCGAAGTCGTAACCCCACACGTGCTCGAACATCGCCGAGCGGGTGAGCACGATGCGCGGGTGGCGCAGGAACGTCTCGAGCATCGCGAACTCGGTGCGGGTCAGGTGCAGGGCGCGGCCGCCGCGGAACACCTCCCGCGTCGCGGGGTCGAGGGTGACGTCGGTGAACCGCAGCGCCGCGGGCGCGGGTGGCGCGGGCGGGGCGTGGTACTCGGTGCGGCGCAGCAGCGCCCGCACCCGCGCCAGCAGCTCCTGCAGGGCGAAGGGTTTCACCAGGTAGTCGTCGGCACCCGCGTCGAGCCCGGCCACCCGGTCGGTCACGGCCGTGCGCGCGGTCAGCATGAGGACCGGCACGGTGTTGCCCTCCGCGCGCAGCACCCGGCACACCTCGAGGCCGCCGAGCACCGGCATGGTGACGTCGAGCAGCACGCCGTCGGGGCTCTCGCCGCGGATCAACGCGAGCCCGGCGGCGCCGTCACCGGCGATGGAGACGGTGTAGCCCTCGAACCGCAGCGTGCGCGACAGCGAATCCTGCACGGCCGTCTCGTCGTCGACGATCACCAAGTGCACCCGGTAACCGTAGTCGAGGTTTTCGCCCGGGTGCCGAACTCTCATCGAAGATTAACGTTCCAGGCCGCGCCGGGTACCACTGTGCCGGAAGGGATCCGCTGCTCGGACGCGGAACGTGAGCAGGTCCGGTCCGCCCTCTACGCGGCCGCCGGCGAAGGCCGCCTGACGATGGACGAGGTCGAGGACCGCCTCGCCCGCCGCGAGCAGCACCGCTACCGGCACGAGCTGGCTTCGCTGACCGCCGATCTGCCCGCGCCCGAGCCGAGCACGCCCGAGGGCTGGCGGCAGATCCTGGCCGCCGCGGGGGCCGCGCTGGCCGCCGAAATCGCGGCGCTGCGCGGCCGCCGCCGGCTGCTGATCGCCCTCACCGTCCTCATCGGACTCCTGACCACCGCGGCGATCGTCGCCGGCGCCCTGCACGGCTTCGGACCGGACGGGTTCGAAGGCCACGAACCGGGCGCGCTCGACCACGGCCACGGCGGCTAGCCCGAGTACGCGCCGCCGTCGAGGTCCTCGATCAGCGTGCGCCCGGTCGGCGTCCAGCCCAGCAGCTCCTGCGTGGCCGTGCTCGTCGCCGCCAGGTCCATCCCGAAGAACCCGCCGATCCAGCCGAAGTGGCCCGGGACGTCGGCCTCGGCGATCGACGCCACCGGCAGGTCGAACGCGCGCCCGATCGCCTCCGCGATCTCCTTCGTCGGCACGCCTTCCTCCGCGACCGCGTGCAGCCGGCTGCCCGCCGGTGCCTTCTCCAGGCCGAGGACGACCATGCGCGCGGCGTCGGCGACGTGCACCGCGGCCCAGCGGTTGGTGCCGTCGCCGGGGTAGCCTGCCACGCCCTTCTCCCGCGCGATCGCCGACAGGTGGGCGATGAACCCGTGGTCGCCGGTGCCGTGCACGGTCGGGGAGAACCGCAGGCTGACCGGGTGCAGGCCGCGATCGGTGAACCCGAGCGCGAGGTTCTCGGTGCCGCCGCGCGGGGACTCCGGACCGTGGAACGGCGACGCGTCGGCCTCGGTGGCGGGCCGGCCCTGCACCAGGCCGGCGACGCCCGACGCCAGCAGGAACGGGCGGCCGGTGCCCTCGAGCGCGTCGCCGATCGTCTCGACGGCGCCCCGCTCGGCGGCGTTCGACGCGGCCTGGTCGGCGAAGTCGTGCTTGTTCGCCAGGTGGATGACGGCGTCGGCGGCTTCGGCGCCGGCGCGGATGCCGGCCAGGTCGTCGAGGTCGCCGCGCCGGACCTGGACGCCCTTCGCCTCGAGCTTCGCGGCGGACGCGGCCGAGCGGGCCAGGCCGGTGACCTCGTGGCCGGCGGCGAGCAGTTCGCCGACGACGGCGGTGCCGATCCAGCCCGAGGCACCGGTGACGAAAACGCGCATGGCGGGTAACTCCTTCGCAGAGGTGATGTCAGTGACCGACGTCAGTCGCTGACATCAGAACTGTACGCCTTCATGTCAGCTGCTGTCATCACTACACTCGGCGGCATGGTGCGCTGGGAACCCGGGACCGCGGAGCGGCTGCAGCAGGCCGCGCTGGAGCTGTTCGCCACCCGCGGGTACGAGCAGACGACCGCCGCGGAGATCGCGCAGGCCGTCGGCCTGACCGAGCGCACCTTCTTCCGGCACTTCAGCGACAAGCGCGAGGTGCTCTTCCAGGGGCAGGAACTGCTCGTCCGGACGTTCCTCGACGGCATCGCCGCCGCCCCGCCGGAGGCGTCACCGCTCGAGGTCGTCGCTTCGGCGCTGCGCTCGGCGTCGTCCTTCTTCCCGGACGAGCGCCGCCCGCACTCCCGCACGCGGCAGTCGGTGATCGACCGCAATCCGGCGCTGCGCGAACGGGAGCGCCACAAGCTGACGACCCTGGCCACGACGGTCGCCGACGCCCTGCGCGCCCGCGGCGTCGGCGAGACCGCGGCCACCCTCGCCGCGGAATCGGGGGCCACGGTGTTCGGGATCGCGTTCACCCGGTGGCTGAATGAGGAGCGGTCGCTGGCCGACCTCGCGGCCGAGGTGCTGGACGAGCTGCTGACGCTGGCCGGGGAAGCCGCTCAGGCCTTGCGCCCCACGAGGTGAAAGACGCGGCTGAGCCCGCGGTACGGATCGCGTCGCCCGGCTTCGAACTCGACGGCCGCCACGCGCTCCGCGTCGGCCGGATCCACCTCGGTGCCGCCGAACCCGAGCCAGTCGACGAACAGCCAGACCCCGTACCACCGCACGGGTTCCACGTCGTGATGGCGCAGGAGCCCGCTCAGCTCCTCGACGGTGTCCGCGCGGGTCGGCACGCCGAGGACGCCGATCTCGGTGTCCGCGTCGAACGCCGCCAGCGCGTCCTCCCACCGCCGTTCCAAGGCCGGGCGCACCGCCATCGCGTGGGCGTTGCCGGTCATGATCGAGACGACACCCCCGGCCGCGGCGCACCGGCACAGCTGCTCGACGACCGGTTCCGGCCGCTCCAGGTACCCGAGGACCCCGTGGCAGAGGACGGCGTCGAAACGCCGCCCGCCGACCGCCTCCTCCGCGTGCTCACCATCGGCTTCCACGAACGCGACGCGGTCCCGGATCCCGGGTGAGAGCCGCGCTCGCGCCTTGTCCAGCATCGCCGGCGACGAGTCCAGCACCGTGACGTCGTACCCGGCCCTGGCCAGCGGGAAGGACTGGTGTCCCGCCCCGCCGCCGACGTCGAGCACGGTGGCCGGGGCCGCCGGGAGGTGCGCCAGCAGCTGCCGGTGCAGCACCTGGGTGCGCACGCGGCCCTTCACCGACTCGTAGGCGTCGTCGGCGAAGTGTCCGGCCAGCGCGGCCCAGGCGTCGTCACCCATGTGGTCACGGTACCGCTGACCGGGACCGTCCACTGTGGAGCGGTGCTAGCGGGCCAGCGGAGCCGTGAACCGCGTGTCCGACGTGACCTGCAGGGTGCACGCGGCGGTGAACTTCCGCGCCTTCCACGCCGCCGAGTCCGGGTAGAACACCCCGAGCTCCGCCTCGACCGGCGGGGCGTGGCCGGCGCCGAACTTCGCCGCGCGCTTGGCCTCGCACGCGGGCTTCGCCTGCGATTCGAGGTACTCCTCGCCCGGGTACTCGCCTTCGACGTAGCCCTTCAGTGGCACCGTGTCGAAGACCTCGCCGTCGTGCGGGCCCGTGCACGGGACCTTCGTCGCGTCCGCGCCGAAGCCCGGTGGGGTGTCGTAGCACTCGCCGACCTGGAGTCCCACGATCGTGGGAGTCGTGCCCAGCGTCTTGGCCTTGCTCGCGACGTAGACGACGCCGACGGCCAGCCCGCCCGCCCACAGCAGGCTGAGCACGATGCCGGCGATGGCCATGCCGCGGCCCGGCTGGCCGGTCCGGTTGATCTGGACCAGCGCGATGATCCCCAGGATCAGGCCGAGGACCAGCGAGAGGCCGCAGATCCCGAGGATGCCGAGGATCAGCGAGGCGATCGCCATCCCGTTCCGGCCCGTCGGCCGCGGCGGGCCCTGCGCGACGGCCATCCACTGCGGCGGGTTCGGCGGGTACTGGTTGGACATGGATCCCCCTGCGTAGCTGCGTCGAGCGGTGGTCATTATGGACACGTCCGGGGAACGTGTCACATCGGGCTAGGCCATACGGCATACTGGGCCACCATTGCGGCAGGGCGAGGACCGGAGGGGCCGTGACGGGGCAGAACGTGGTCGTAGCCGGGCGGACGACGGACATGTGGGAGCGGCTGTTCCAGCCGGTCGAACGGTGGGGCTGGGAGTTCGTCAAGCCCGTGCCGGCGACGGTGAGCCCGGAGGCGGCCAACCCGCCGATGGCGGAGCAGGTGTACGCGCCGCACGATTACCAGCTGCGCGAGAAGCGCGCCAAACGCGCGTGGATCGGGCTGATCGGCTACCTCGTGCTGGCCTTCGTGATCGCCGTGATGATCGCCGGGATGGTGGAGGCGGCCGTCAAGGAAGTCCCGATGGCCGTGGAACTGACCGGCGACATCGTCCTGGGCCTCGGCGTCCTGCTGGCGATCTGGAACCTCGTCCGCACGCGGCGCCGGTTCACCGTGATGAAGCGCGACTACACCGCCCGGTACAACGCCGCGGTCGAGCGCTACAACCTGGCCTACACGTCGTGGCAGCAGCGCGTCGCCGAGCACGACCAGCGGGAGGCGCAGCGGGTGGCCGCGGCGATGCGCTGGTACCCGGTGCAGCTCACCACGCGCCCGGCCCGGATCGACGTCTTCGGCGGCACCGAGGACGGCTGGGCGAGCTTGCTGGTGACCGTGGGGTCGCCGCTGCTCGCCGCCGGCTCGTCGGTCCTCCTGCTCGACTTCACCGACCTCGCGGTGGGCGACAACCTCGTCGTCGCGGCCAGGGCCAAGGGCCACGCCGTCGCCGTCCACGAGCTGCCCCGCGACCTCGCCGAGCTCGGCATCATCGCCGACCTCGACGCGACGGAGATGGCCGAGATGGTCGCCGAGACCATGCACACGATGAACCGCACGCAGTTCGGCGCCGACCTGCGCGGCCTGCACACCGACCTGCTCACCGCCGTCGGCGAGCGGCTGAGCGGCCCGCTCACCTTCGCCAAGGTCGTCGCCGGGCTGCAGGTGTTCCGCCGGGTCTACGACGCGGGCTCGGACGACACCCTCTCCCCGGACGAGGTGCGCAAGCTCAACTCCTACGTGGACACCGTCGGCGGCACCGACCAGACGCAGAACGAGCTCCAGGCGCTCGAAGGCGAGCTGCGCGGGCTGGCCAGGGCCGAACGCGCGGCGGAAAAGCAGGCGACGGCCGGGTTCCGCGCGTCGTGGCCCATCCGCGGGTACTCCGTCATCGCGACCAGGGCCAAGACCGGCAGGCACCGCCGGTTCGTCGAGCACATGGTCTTTCACCGCACGCTGCAGGAGCTGCACACCCGCGAGGCGACCGGCCGCGAGACGCTGGTCGTCGCGGGGGCCGACCAGATCGGGCTGGAGTCGCTCGAGGCGATGGCGCGGCAGGCGCGCCGGGCGGGCGTCCGGCTGATCTTCCTGGTCCAGCACCTGCGCGACGACATGCAGAAGCTGCTCGGCGCCGCGGGCACCGTGACGCTGCTGATGCAGCTCGGCAACGGCGACGAGGCCGCGAACGCGGCGGAGTTCATCGGCCGCGGCTACAAGTTCGAGCTGTCGCAGCTCACCCTCCAGGTCGGCCGGACGCTGACCCACGGCACGGCGTCGACCGAGGGCGGCTCCTCGAGCGTGCAGCGGTCCCGCGGCTACACCTACGGCGGGTCGTCGAGCAGCTCGACGGGCCCGAACGGCGGGAGTTCCAGCTCGGGCAGCTCGTGGAGCACCACCAACACCACGACCCACAGCCGTGAGCAGAACTGGTCGTCGACGGTGTCGCAGTCCGAGGCCGACTCCCAGAACCGCGGGGTGACCGCGTCCCGGGTGTACGAGTTCGAGGTCGAGCCGACCGCCCTGCAGGGGCTCGCGCCGACGGCGTTCGTGATGGTCGAGAACGGCGTCTCGGGCCGCCGGGTGCTGATCGGCGACTGCAACCCGGGCACCGTGCTGCTCGACCGGGTCGCCGACCGCCCCCGCATCGGCTGAGCACCGCCGTGCTGGAGGGGTTCGCGTTCCACGAGCTGCTCGCCGTCCCGCGCGGCGACGACCTCGCGACGGGGGTGGACCGGCCCGACGAAACCGGCGGGCGCTCGCCGGCGCAGCTGTTCGCCGCGCTCACCGCCGCGCACGCCGACCTGCGGTTCCGCGGCCCGGACG
>NZ_JAAGNB010001460.1:0-23889 GCF_010550475.1 Amycolatopsis sp. SID8362 | reverse complement strand
CCGCCACCGCACAGCGCGGCCGCGCCGAGGCCGCCGCCGCGGCGGCGCAGCTCGTGGATCAGGTGCACGGCGAGCCGGGCCCCGGAGGCGCCGATCGGGTGGCCGAGCGCGATCGCGCCGCCGTTGACGTTGACCTTCTCCGGGTCGACGCCGAGCTTCTCGGTCGAGACGAGCCCGACCGCGGCGAAGGCCTCATTGATCTCGACGAGGTCGAGCGCTTCGGCGGTCAGCTTCTCCTTCGCCAGCGCGGCGAGGATGGCGTTCGACGGCTGCTCGTGCAGGCTCGCGTCCGGGCCGGCGACGACGCCGTGCGCGCCGATCTCGGCGAGCGGCGTGAGGCCGAGCTCCTCGGCCTTCGCCTTGCTGGCCACGATGACCGCGGCGGCGCCGTCGGAGATCTGCGAGGCCGAGCCCGCGGTGATGGTGCCGTCGGAAGCGAAGGCCGGGCGCAGCTTCGCGAGGCCCTCGGCGGTGGTGTCGGCGCGGACGCCCTCGTCGGTGTCGAAGACGACCGGGTCGCCCTTGCGCTGCGGGATGGCGACCGGCGCGATTTCGTCGGCGAAGTAGCCGTTCTTGATGGCTTCGGCGGCGCGCTGGTGGGAGCGGGCGGAGAACGCGTCCTGCTGCTCGCGGGTGACGCCGTAGCGGGAGTTGTACTTCTCCGTCGAGGAGCCCATGGCGACCTGGTCGAAGGCGCAGAACAGGCCGTCGTAGGCCATGTGGTCGACGAGCGTGGTGTCGCCGTACTTGAAGCCGGAGCGGGACTTCGGCAGCAGGTGCGGCGCCTGGGTCATCGACTCCTGGCCGCCGGCGACGACGAGGTCGAACTCGCCGGCCCGGATCAGCTGGTCGGCGAGCGCGATGGCGTCGAGGCCGGAGAGGCAGACCTTGTTGATCGTCAGCGCGGGCACGCTCATCGGGATGCCCGCGGCGACCGCGGCCTGGCGGGCCGGGATCTGGCCGGCGCCGGCGGTCAGCACCTGGCCCATGATCGTGTACTGGACCGCGTCCGGGGAGACCCCGGCGCGTTCGAGGGCCGCTTTGATCGCGAACCCGCCCAGCTGGGCTCCCGTGAAGTCCTTGAGGGAGCCGAGCAGGCGCCCGATCGGCGTACGGGCGGCACCCAGGATCACGGAACCGGACACGGCGTCCTCCAAGCATCGGCGCATGGGCAGTTTCGCCGACCATACCCGGGAGAAGGGCTTCTTGATGGAGCCAGTGTGAGGCGGGGCACGCGACGATTCCGCCTCGGCGCCGCACGAGGGCCCCCTATCCTGCCTCCATGAATGACGCCCTGCGGCCGTTCGTGACGGCCATCGACCACGTCGGCATCGCGGTCCCGGACCTGGACGCGGCCATCGAGTTCCACCGCGCGCACTTCGGCCTGGAGGTCGCGCACGAGGAGGTGAACGAGGAGCAGGGAGTGCGGGAGGCGATGCTGCGCGCGCCCGGTACGGCGGGCACGGAGACGCAGATCCAGCTGCTGGCCCCGCTGCGCGAAGACTCGGCGATCGGCAAGTTCCTGGCCAAGAGCGGCCCGGGCCTGCAGCAGCTGGCGTACCGCGTGTCCGATGTGGACGCCGCGGCGGCGGCCCTGCGCGAGCAGGGGCTGCGCCTGCTGTACGAGGCGGCCAAACGGGGCACGTCCAACAGCCGGGTGAACTTCGTCCACCCGAAGGACGCGGGCGGCGTCCTGGTGGAACTGGTGGAGCCGGCGAAGGACGGCGCCGCGCACTGAGCGGCGGAGCCGCACGCCCGTGACAACGCGGGCGAGCGGCCCTTGTCCCTCGGGGTCAAGCCGGCGCCGCCTTGGACGCGAGGGCGTCGGCGATGAAGGTCAGCTCGCCGTCGAACTCGGCGGGCAGGTCGTCGTCCGAGTGGCGGGCCGTCGCGTGGCGGTGGCTGACGGCGCGGGCGAGCAGGCCCGAGGCGCGCTCGACGTCGGCCGTTGGGAGGCCGCCGCCGGTGGCCGCCAATATCACCGCGCGGACCTGGCGGACCAGGACCTGGAAGCGCTCGTGGAGGGCGTCGCGGACGACGTGGTGGGTGTCGGCCTCGCGCCACAGCAGGTGCGAGAGCCCCAACGACCGGCTGAAGCGGTGGTCGAGTTCGCGGACGAGCCGCCGCAGGCTGCCCGCCAGGTCGCCGGGGACGACGACCACGGCCGGCTCGATGCGCTCGTCGGGCAGCCGCTCGACGAGCGCGGTGAGCAGGTCCGACTTGTGCCGGAAGTAGTAGTGCACCAGCCCCTTCGGCACCCCGGCCTGCTCGGCGATGCGAGAGGTCGGGGTGGCGTCGAAGCCGGACTCGGCGAAGAGCGCCTCGGCGGCGCAGAGGATGCGCTCCTTCGCCGAATCCTCGGTCATTCGTGCCTCCTACAGCGTCAGTGCTGACCGGCCGTGCGGTGCGCGGCGTTCGCGACCGGCATCGCTGCCGCGCCGGCGATGACCGTCAGCACCCCGGCGATCCAGGACGTCCAGGAAGCGCCGTTGAACTCGGTGTACCCCATCACCCACGGCGCGATGAACAGCAGTACGCCGAGCGCGATCTGGATGCCTTCGCCGTAGACCATGCCCGGCATGGCCAGCGAGACCAAGCCGTCGAGTGCGATCAAGGCGCCCAGGACGACCATCGTCCACATCGCGGTCGAGTCCGTGCTCAGCCAAAGGGGTGAAAGAGCGGCGACCACCCCGATGACGACCTCGGCCCAGTCGTGCGGCCGGGCCCATGCGCGCGTAGAGACTTCACTCATTCGTGCTCACCTCCGTCGGTGAAACTGCTGGTCGGGTGGGTGTACCCAGCGCCGATGATCCGCTTGACTGGCCAGCCGGTCAAGATAGCCCGGTCACAGTTCGAGGTGTAATCGTGCTGTCCGTCTCGTACCCTTGTGGGCGCGAGTTACCGGCGGGTAATTTACGCCGCCAACGCCACCCCCGGAGGACTTCAATGACGCAGCTCGGCGAGATCCAGCAGGCCATCCTGAACGGCGAGACCGCCGCGCTCGGCTCGATGCCCGTCCCCGAGAGCTACCGCGGGGTGACCGTGCACGCCAGCGAGGTCGACATGTTCGAGGGCCTCGACAGCCGGGACAAGGACCCGCGGAAGTCGCTGCACGTCGACGAGGTCGCGGTGCCCGAACTGGGTCCCGGCGAGGCGCTGGTCGCGGTGATGGCGAGCGCGATCAACTACAACACCGTGTGGACGTCGATCTTCGAGCCGATCCCCACGTTCAAGTTCCTCAAGAAGTACGGCAAGCTCTCGCCGCTGGCCAAGCGGCACGACCTGCCGTACCACGTCGTGGGGTCGGACCTGTCCGGTGTCGTGCTGCGCACCGGCGTCGGCGTGCACAACTGGAAGCCGGGCGACGAGGTGGTCGCGCACTGCCTGAACGTCGAGCTGGAGAGCCCGGACGGGCACAACGACACGATGCTCGACACCGAGCAGCGGATCTGGGGCTTCGAGACGAACTTCGGCGGGCTCGCCGAGATCGCGCTGGTCAAGGCCAACCAGCTGATGCCGAAGCCGGACCACCTGACCTGGGAGGAAGCCGCCTCCCCCGGGCTGGTCAACTCCACCGCCTACCGGCAGCTCGTCTCGCGCAACGGCGCGGACATGAAGCAGGGCGACGTCGTCCTGATCTGGGGCGCTTCGGGCGGCCTCGGCTCCTACGCGACGCAGTACGCGCTGAACGGCGGCGCGATCCCGGTGTGCGTCGTGTCCAGCCCGGAGAAGGCCGCGATCTGCCGCAAGCTGGGCGCCGAGCTGATCATCGACCGCAGCGCCGAGGGCTACAAGTTCTGGAAGAACGACACCGAGCAGGACCCGAAGGAGTGGCAACGCTTCGGCGCGAAGATCCGCGAGCTGACCGGCGGCGACGACCCGGACATCGTGTTCGAGCACCCGGGCCGGGAGACCTTCGGCGCGTCCGTCTACGCCGCGCGCAAGGGCGGCACGATCGTCACCTGCGCGTCGACCTCCGGGTACATGCACCAGTACGACAACCGCTACCTGTGGATGAACCTGAAGCGGATCATCGGCTCCCACTTCGCGAACTACCGCGAGTCCTGGGAGGCGAACCGGCTGATCGCGAAGGGTCTGATCCACCCGACGCTGTCCAAGACCTACCCGCTCGAGGAGACCGGGCAGGCCGCGCTGGACGTGCACCGCAACGCGCACCAGGGCAAGGTCGGCGTGCTCGCGCTCGCCCCGCAGGAGGGCCTCGGCGTCCGGGACGAAGAGAAGCGGGCGAAGCACATCGACGGGATCAACGCCTTCCGCGGCGCCTGAAACCGGTCGTACGCAGGCGATCCGCGGGCCGCGGGTCGCCTGCGTGCGGCAAGATCCTCTCGCCGCACCACGCCGCTCGTTCGGCGCACCGCACGGGTGCTCACCCTTCCGTGACCCGGCTGCGACTACGGTAGGCCCATGAGCCTTGGCGATGAACGGGAGCTTGTGCCGCTGGGAGCCGGCTTCGACGTGGCGAAGCGCGGGTACAGCCGAGCGCAGGTCGACGAGCACCTCGAGCGGCTGGACGGCGACCTCAAGATGCTCACCGCCGACCGGGACGCGGCCATCGCGCAGGCCGGCGACCTGGCGCGGCAGCTGGAGATCGCGCGCGGCGAGATCGCGGACCTGCGCGGGCAGGTCGACCGGCTCGCCCAGCCGCCGACGAGCGTCGAAGGCCTGTCCGAGCGGCTGCAGCGCATGCTGCGCCTGGCGCAGGACGAGTCCGCCGACACGCGCGCCCGCGCCGAGGCCGAGGCCGGTCACATCCGGGCCAAGGCCGAGACGGACGCGAGCGCCATGCGCGCCCGCTACGAGCAGCTGCTCACCGAGCTCGACCTGCGGCGCAAGGAGATGGAAGCCGAGCACCGCAAGGTCCTCGAGGACGCCCGCGCGCAGGCCAAGAAGATCACCGACGAGGCCGAGGCC
The DNA here is from genome assembly GCF_010550475.1 of Amycolatopsis sp. SID8362. Lineage (NCBI taxonomy): Bacteria > Bacillati > Actinomycetota > Actinomycetes > Pseudonocardiales > Pseudonocardiaceae > Amycolatopsis > Amycolatopsis sp. SID8362. The sequence goes on along the minus strand of NZ_JAAGNB010001460.1, from coordinate 18,957 downwards.
GAGCGCAAGCGGCTGGACACCGAGTCCCAGGACCGCCGCACCAAGGTCGAAGAGGACTTCGAGATCGCGATGGCCTCGCGCCGCACCGAGGCGATGCGGGTGCTGGCCGAGCAGGAGGCGGCGAGCAAGGCCGAGGCCGCGCGCCGCGTCCAGGAGGCCACGCAGGACGCCGCCGACATCCGCGCGAAGGTCCTCGAAGAGGAGAAGGCCGCGAAGGCCGACATCGACCGCCGTCAGCGTGAGTCGGTGGCGGAGGCGAACAAGCGCCGCCAGGACTCGATCACCGAGGCCAACGCCCGGCTCGCGGAGGCCGCCGACGAGGCGCGCCGCCGCGTGACGACGGCAACTGACGAGTCGAACCGGCGGATCACCCAGGCCAACGAGCGGGTCGACGCGCTGCGCAAGGTCCGCGGCGGGCTGGCCGAGCAGGTCCGCGCGGCGCGGGCGGTGCTGGCCGAGGCGCACACCGTTCTCGGCGACGAGATCAAGGTGCCCGCGGAGGTCACGGCCGACCTGAAGGCCGCCGACCTGAAGCCGGAGCAGCCGGCGAACGGCACCGGGAAGACGACGCCCGTGGGCGACGTCGAGGAAACGATCCGGATCAAGGCGTCCGACGTGCCGAAGCCGAAGCCGGCCCCCAAGCCGGCGCCGAAGCCGACTCCGCGGGCGAGCGGAGCGCAGAAAGCGACTGGCGAGTAACCTTCCTCCCGACACGGGCGCGGACGAGCCTGCGCGGTCGCTGCCGACCGGTTATCGTCCCTGCTCACGCGGGATCACGTGGAGGTTTTGCGCATGGGTGCGGCATATCGGACCGTGGTGGTGGGCACGGACGGCTCGGAGTCTTCGTTCGCGGCGGTGGACCGCGCGGCGGCGGTGGCCGGCGACGCGGGCGCCACGCTCGTCATCGCGTGTGCGTACTACCCGGCCAGTCAGTCCGACGTCGACAAGGCCCAGGACGCCCTCGGTGAAGAGGCGTACCAGGTCGTCGGCTCGGCCCCGGCCGAAGACACCCTGCAGTCCGCGCGGGACCGGGCGGCGCGCGCGGGCGCGGAGAAGATCGACACGATCGCGGTGAAGGGCGACCCGGTCGACTCGCTGCGCAAGGTGGTCAAGGAGCGCGAGGCCGACCTGCTGGTCGTCGGCAACCGCGGGCTGAACACGATCGCCGGCCGGATCCTGGGCTCGGTGCCGTCCGAGGTGGCGCGCAAGTCGGGCGTGGACGTGCTCATCGTCCACACGACCTGAGCCCCGTGACCGAACCGAGCGAGGAGCTTCAGCAGCGGCTCGAACGCGTCCTGCTCGGCGGCAGGCGGAAGTACACCCGGCTCGAAGTGGCCGAGAAGGCCGGCGTGCCCGAGGAGCGGTCACGCCGGCTCTGGCGCGCGCTGGGCTTCGCGACGGTCCGCGACGACGAGGTGGTCTTCACCGACGCGGACGTCGAAGCCATGCGGACGGCCGACCAGCTGGTCGGCTCGGGGCTGATCGACCCGAGCATCGAGGTGTCGGTGACGCGCGCGCTCGGCCAGCACCTGTCGCGGCTGGCCGAGTGGCAGGTCGACATGCTGTGGGAGCTGATCCGGGAGCAGCCGGAGCTGGGCCGCAGCGAGCGCCAGGTGACCCGCCTGGTCGACCGCCTGCTGCCGGAGCTGGAGCAGGTGCAGAACTTCGTCTGGCGCCGCCACCTGGCGGCCTACGCCGGCCGGGCGTTCGCGGCGGCGGGCGACAACGTCGAGGCGCGCACGGAGGTCGTCGGCTTCGTCGACATGGTCGGCTATACGCGGCTGACCCGCCAGATCGACGAAGAGGAGCTGAGCCGCGTCCTGGACGCGTTCGAGACGCTGGCCACCGAGGTGATCGCCGAGCACCACGGCCGCGTGGTGAAGATGATCGGCGACGAGGTCCTGTTCGTCGCGGACTCGGCGGTCGACGCGGCGGAGATCGCCCTCACCCTGACCGAGCGCACCTCGGCGGACGACAGCCTCCCGGCAGTCCGCGCCGGCATGGCGTCCGGCCGCATCCTCTCCCGCTTCGGCGACGTCTACGGCTCGGTCGTCAACCTGGCGGCCCGCCTGACGTCGGTGGCCCGCCCGGACACGATCCTGGTCGACCGCGAACTGGCGTCGGACCTGGCGGACGAGAAGGCGTACGAACTCCGCCTCCGCCGCCCGGTGACGGTCAGGGGCTACAACCGCCTCCGCCCGGCCGCCCTGCGCCGCTCGAGCGAGGCCCCGACCGGCATGTTCGCCAGCTCCCAGCAACTGGCGGCGGAGATGCTGGGGCTGACGGACCCGAGCACCCGGGAACCGGCGCCGGAGGACACGCCACCCGAAGACCAGGTGACGGAGCCGAAGCCCCGGCGCCGCCGTCGCCGCGGCCGCTGATCAGGCGTCGAAGTCGACCGTGAGCTCCTCCGAGACCGGGTACGACTGGCACGTCAGCACGAACCCCGCCTCGACTTCGGCGTCCTCCAGCGCGAAGTTCCGCCGCAGGTCCACCTTGCCCTCGGTCACCCGCGCCCGGCACGTCCCGCAGACCCCGCCCTTGCAGGCGAACGGCAGGTCGGGCCGGAACTTCTGGGCGCCGTCCAGCACCGAAGACGACCGGGGCAGCGTCATCGTCGACGAGCGGCCGTCCAGGACCACGCGGACCTCGGACGACTCCCCCGCCACGGCCGGGTCGAGGTGGGTCACCGGCTCGGGTGGGGTGTCGACGTAGAACAGCTCCTGGTGGATGCGTGACCGCGGCACGTCCAGTGACGTCAGCAGCTCCTGGGCACCGGAAACCATCTCGAACGGGCCGCACAGCCACCAGTGGTCGACCGAGTCCACCGGCACCAGCGTGGAGAACAGTGCGCGCAGCTTCGGCACGTCCAGGCGGCCGGTGAACAGCTCCGCCTCGCGCGGCTCGCGCGAAAGCACGTGGATCAGCTCCAGGCGCGCGGGCGCGCGGTCCTTCAGGTCGGCCAGCTCGTCCGCGAACATCACCGTGTCCGTGCGGCGGTTGCCGTACAGCACCGTCACCGTCGCGTCCGGGGTGTCCAGCAACGACGCCACGATCGACAGCACCGGCGTGATGCCCGAGCCCGCCGCGATCAGGACGTGGTGCCCGCCCGACGACAGGTCCGGGGTGAACGAGCCCGTCGGCGTCGCCACCTCGATCGTGTCGCCCGGGCGGACCTCGTTGACCAGCCAGGACGAGAACAGGCCGTCCGGGACCAGGCGGACGCCCACCCGCGGGGCCGCTCCCGCCGGCGCGCAGATCGAGTACGAACGGCGCTCGTCGCGGCCGTCGACCGAACGCCGCAACGTCAGGGACTGGCCCGGTTTGAAGGCGAACTCCGAAGCCAGCGACGAAGGCACGTCGAACGTCACGGCGACCGCGTCGTCGCACAACCGCGAGACGCCCGCGACCTTCAGGGGATGGAACGCCACCTCAGATCTCCTTGACGTGCTCGAACGGCTCGGAACACGAACGGCAGCGCCACAAGGCCTTGCACGCCGTCGCGCCGAAGCGGGACTGCTCTTCCGTGTCGTCGGAACCGCACAGCGGGCAGGAAACCCGCGTGACCGGCGCCGACAGTGTCAGCGGGATCGGGCCCGACCGGCGCGGGGCGGCACCCGGGGGCGCGATGCCCGCCGCGGCCAGCTTCTGGCGCCCGGTAGGCGAAATCCAGTCCGACGTCCACGCCGGCGACAGCTGCGTCCGGATCTCGACGTCCGCGAAGCCCGCCGACACCAGCGCGTGCTCCAGGTCGTCGCGCATGGTGTCCATCGCCGGGCAGCCGGTGTACGTCGGCGTGATCGCCACGACCACGCGGCCCCCGGACTCGGACACCGAGCGCAGCACGCCCAGGTCCGCCAGGGTCAGCATCGGCAGCTCGGGGTCGGTGACCGTGGCCGCGACGGCCGCCGCGGTCACCATTTCGCGTCCGGCATCGCCCGGGCGACGCTCTGCAGCTCCGCCAGCAGGAACCCCATCTGCTCGGTGTGGACGCCGTCGCGGCCCGCCCGGCCCGAAACGCCGGCCAGTTCACCGGCGGTGGGCGAATCCAGCGTCGCCGCGGCCAGCGCCTGGTCCACCACCGCGTCGAACTCGGGCCGCAGCGAGGCCGCGTCCACGAGTTCCAGCGGGTGCGTGCGGAACAGCTCCCCGACGTACGGCCAGACCGCGTCGAGCCCCTCCTGCATCCGCGAACGCGACAGCGGCGTGCCGTCGCCGAGCCGGACCAGCCACTGCGCCGCGTAGTCGCGGTGGTAGGTCAGCTCCTTGACGCCCTTGTCCGCGATCGCGGCCAGCACCGGGTCCGCCGACGAGACCAGCCGCTGCAGCAGCGCCAGCCGCCACGTCGAGAACACGAACAGCCGCGCGATCAGGTGCCCGAAGTGACCGCCGCCCAGCTCGGCGAGCCGGACGTTGCGGAACTCGTTCTCCGCGCGCAGGAAGGCGAGCGAGTCCTCGGTGCGCGACGAACCGTCGGCCTTGCCGGCGCGGGCCAGCAGCAGCCGCGCCTGGCCGAGCAGGTCGAGGGCGATGTTGGCGAGCGCGACCTCGTCCTCCAGCTCGGGCGCGTTCGTGCACCACTCCTGCAGCCGGTGGGAGAAGATCAGCGCGTCGTCGCCCAGCATCAGGCAGTACGCGGCCAGCGCGGCACCGTCCACACCGGACGGCACCGAGGTGTCCACCCCGGACAGCGGGTCCTCGAAGCCGGTGCCGAACGCCCAGCGGGCGTCGTTCTCCTCGGTCAGCGACTCGTAGACGTTGTCGAAACTCATATGTGCGGCACCTCCTCGGGGATGTCGTAGAACGTCGGGTGCCGGTACACCTTGTCGCCGCTGGGCGCGAAGAACGGGTCCTTCTCGTCCGGCGACGACGCCGTGATGTCCGACGCCTTCACGACCCAGATCGACACGCCCTCGTTGCGGCGGGTGTAGAGGTCACGCGCGTGGTGCAGCGCCATCTCGTCGTCGGCCGCGTGCAGCGACCCGACGTGCACGTGGTTCAGCCCGCGCTTGCCGCGGACGAACACCTCGTACAACGGCCAGTCGTGTTTCATCGCGAACCCTTCTTCTCCGCGTGCGCCACAGCGGCTTCCCGCACCCACGCACCCTCCTCGTGCGCGCGGCGCCGGTGCGCGATCCGCGACGCGTTGCACGGGCCGTTGCCCTTGAGCACGTTCTTGAACTCGTCCCAGTCGACCGCGCCGAAGTCGTAGTGCCCACGCTCGGCGTTCCACTTGAGATCCGGGTCCGGGAACGTCACGCCCAGCGCCTCGGCCTGCGGGATCGACATGTCCACGAACCGCTGCCGCAGCTCGTCGTTGGTGTGGCGCTTGACCTTCCACGCCATCGACTGCGCGGTGTTCGGCGAATCGGCGTCCGGCGGGCCGAACATCATCAGCGACGGCCACCACCAGCGGTTCACGGCCTCCTGGACCATCTCCCGCTGCTGCTCGGTGCCCTTCATCATCGTCATCAGCAGCTCGAAACCCTGCCGCTGGTGGAACGACTCCTCCTTGCAGATCCGGATCATCGCCCGCGCGTACGGCCCGTACGACGACCGGCACAGCGGCACCTGGTTGCAGATCGCCGCGCCGTCGACCAGCCAGCCGATCACGCCGACGTCGGCGAAGGTCAGCGTCGGGTAGTTGAAGATCGACGAGTACTTCTGCCTGCCCGTGATGAGCTTGTCGGTCAGGTCCGCCCGGTCCGCACCCAGCGTCGCCGCCGCCGAGTACAGGTAGAGGCCGTGGCCGGCTTCGTCCTGCACCTTCGCCAGCAGGATCGCCTTGCGCCGCAACGACGGCGCCCGCGTGATCCAGTTGCCCTCCGGCTGCATCCCGATGATCTCCGAGTGCGCGTGCTGCGCGATCTGCCGGATCATCGTCTTGCGGTAGCCCTCGGGCACCCAGTCGCGCGGCTCGATGCGCTGGTCCCGTTCGATCGTCGCCTCGAAGTGTTCTTCCAGCGATGCCACAGCGGTCACGGCTGCTCCTTCGACACGAGGGTGAGGACGTCGTACTTGGCCACGGACTCGCCCTCGGCGTTGGTCACGTCGGCATCCCAGCGGACCTCGCCGTACTCCTGGTCGATCCGCGGGGTGATCTGCTTGGCGGTCAACGTGACCGTCAGCGAGTCGCCGACCTTGACCGGGGTGAGGAACCGCAAGTTCTCCAGGCCGTAGTTGGCCAGCACCGGGCCGGGCTCCGGCGAGACGAACAGGCCCGCGGCGAACGACACGACCAGGTAGCCGTGCGCGACGATCCCGCCGAACAGCGGGTTCGCGGCCGCCGCCTCGGGGTCGGTGTGGGCGTAGAACGTGTCGCCGGTGAACTCGGCGAAGTGGTCGACGTCCTCCTGGGACACCACCCGCGGCCCGGCGGTCACCGAGTCGCCGATGCGCAGCTCCGCCAGGGACTTGCGGAACGGGTGCACGTCGCCCTCGGTCCGCGGCGCGCCGGTCACCCAGCGGCCGGTCACCGACGAGAGGACCGCGGGTGAACCCTGCACGGCGGTGCGCTGCATGTGGTGCAGCACGCCGCGGATGCCGCCCATCTCCTCGCCGCCACCCGCGCGGCCGGGGCCGCCGTGGACCAGCTGCGGCATCGGCGAGCCGTGCCCGGTGGACTCCTTCGCGTCCTCGGCGTCCAGCACCAGCAGCCGGCCGTGGAACGGCGCCGCGCCCAGCACGACCTCGCGCACGAACTCCTTGTCCGCGCTGACCACCGACCCGGCCAGGCTGCCGCCGCCGCGCGCGGCGAACTCGACGACCTGCTCGGTGGACGTGTACGGCATCAGCGTCGAGACCGGGCCGAACGCCTCGACCTCGTGCGGCTCGGCGCGCTCCGGGTCGGCCTTGAGCAGCACCGGGGAGATGAACGCGCCGCGCTCGGCGTCGGCGTCGATCACGTCGACCTGCTCCGGGTCGCCGAACACGACGCTGCCGGCGTCCAGCAACGCCTTCAGCGAGCGCCGGACCTCCTCGCGCTGCTCCAGGCTCGCCAGCGCGCCCATCCGGACACCCTCGGCGGCCGGGTTGCCGACGGTCACCTTCGCGAGCCGCTCCGAAGCCGCCGCGGCGACGTCGTCCAGCAGCGAAGCCGGGACGAACGCACGGCGGATCGCGGTGCACTTCTGGCCCGCCTTGACCGTCATCTCCGTGGTCAGCTGCTTGACGAACAGGTCGAACTCGGTGGTCCCGCGCACCGCGTCCGGGCCCAGGATCGAGCAGTTCAGCGAGTCGGCCTCGGCGTTGAACCGGACGGCGTTGCGGATGATCGCCGGGTGCGCGCGCAGCTTCTGGGCGGTGGACGCGGAGCCGGTGAACGACACCAGGTCCTGCGCGGTGACGTGGTCGAGCAGGTCGCCGACGCTGCCGGCGACGAACTGCAGCGAGCCCTCGGGCAGGATCCCCGACTCGATGATCAGCTCGACCAGCCGCGCGGTCAGGTACGCCGTCGAGCTGGCCGGCTTGACCAGGCTCGGGACACCGGCCAGGAACGCGGGCGCGAACTTCTCCAGCGGACCCCAGACGGGGAAGTTGAACGCGTTGATCTGCACCGCCACACCCCGCAGCGGCGTCGCGATGTGCTGGGCGACGAACGTGCCCCCACGCGACAGCGGCTCGACGGCGCCCTCGACGTAGACCGTGTCGTTCGGCAGCTCGCGCTTGCCCTTCGAGCCGTAGCTGAACAGGACGCCGATGCCGCCGTCGATGTCGAACTTCGAGTCGCCCAGCGTGGCGCCGGTGCGCGCGGACAGCGCGTACAGCTCCTCGCGGTGTTCGCGCAGGTGCGACGCCAGCGCCTTCAGCAGGGCCGCGCGCTGGTGGAAGGTCAGCTCCCGCAGCGCCGGGCCGCCGACGCGGCGGCCGTACGCCAGCGCGCCCGCGAAGTCGACGCCCTTCGACGAGATGCGGGCGACCTCCTCGCCGGTGGCGGCGTCGTGCAGCGGAACGCCCTCGTCCGCCGCCGTGTGCCACTCCCCGGAGACGTAGCTGCGCAGCAATGCCATCAGGTCCGACCTCTCCCGCCGAATTACCTACCGGACGTTCAGTAATTGCCATGGTAGCCGCTGCCGCTGGAGATCGGAAGGGGCGGCGCTTGACACGGCCCCGGGCACTGCCTTTACTGAGCGGCACCGCGAGGTGACCGTCCATTCGGTCAGTCTGGAGTGACAGCGCATGACCAACGCCGCGCACACCATGTTCGCCGCCGACGAGGCGTCGCGCGCGCTGGGCATCGAACTCGTCGAAGCGAGCGAAGGCCGGGCCGTGGCGACCATGACGATCACCCGCGCGATGGTCAACGGCCACGACATCGCCCACGGCGGGTACGTCTTCCTGCTCGCCGACACCGCGTTCGCCTGCGCGTGCAACACGCACGGCCCGGTGACGGTCGCCGCGGGCGCCGAGATCTCCTTCGTCGCGGCCGGCCGGCTGGGCGACCACCTGGTCGCCACGGCCACCGAGCGCACCCGCTACGGCCGCAACGGCATCTACGACGTCACCGTGCACCGGGAGACCCCCGGCGGGCCCGAGGTCGTCGCCGAATTCCGCGGCCGCAGCCGCGCCATCTCCGCGAAACGGGACTGACCATGATCGAGACGGACATCGGCGCGGACGAGCTGGCCGCCCTCCAGCTGGAGCGCCTGCAGTGGACGCTCCGGCACGCGTACGCGAACGTGCCCGCCTACACGCGCAAGTTCGACGAGGCGGGCGTCCACCCGGACGACTGCAAGGAGCTCGCCGACCTGGCGAAGTTCCCCTTCACGACCAAGCAGGACCTTCGCGAGAACTACCCGTTCGGGATGTTCGCCGTGCCGCAGGAGCAGGTCCGCCGCATCCACGCCTCCAGCGGCACCACCGGCAAGGCCACCGTCGTCGGGTACACCGAGCAGGACATCGACACCTGGGCGACGGTGATGGCCCGCTCGATCCACGCGGCGGGCGGGCGTCCGGGCCACAAGGTGCACGTCGCCTACGGCTACGGCCTGTTCACCGGCGGCCTCGGCGCGCACTACGGCGCCGAAAAGCTCGGCTGCACGGTGATCCCGGCCTCGGGCGGCATGACCGCGCGGCAGGTGCAGCTCATCACCGACTTCAAGCCCGAGATCATCATGGTCACGCCGTCGTACATGCTGACGCTGCTCGACGAGTTCGAGCGCCAGGGCGTCGACCCGAAGGCCAGTTCGCTCAAGGTGGGCATCTTCGGCGCCGAGCCGTGGACCGAGCAGATGCGCGCGGAGATCGAGGAGCGGTTCGCGCTCGACGCCGTCGACATCTACGGATTGTCCGAGGTGATGGGACCGGGCGTCGCGCAGGAGTGCGTCGAGACGAAGGACGGCCTGCACATCTGGGAGGACCACTTCTACCCCGAGGTGATCGACCCGTACTCCGAGGAGGTCCTCGGCAGCGGGGAAACCGGTGAGCTGCTGTTCACGTCGCTGACCAAGCAGGCGCTGCCGATCATCCGCTACCGCACCCGCGACCTCACCGCGTTGCGCCCCGGCACCGCCCGGCCGGCGTTCCGGCGGATGGACAAGGTCACCGGCCGCACCGACGACCTCATCATCCTGCGCGGGGTCAACGTCTTCCCGACGCAGATCGAGGAGATCGTGCTGCGGACGCCGGCGCTGAGCCCGCACTTCCAGCTGGTGCGGTCCACGCGCGGGCGCCTCGACCACCTGACGGTGGTGGTCGAGGCGCGCCACGACGCTTCCCCCGCGGACCGGGACGCGGCCGCCGCTTCGCTGGTCAGCGGCGTCAAGGACGGCGTCGGGGTCACCGTGTCGGTGGACGTCGTCGACCCGGACACCCTCGAGCGGTCGATGGGCAAGATGCGGCGCATCGTCGACCAGCGGGAGAAGCCGTGACCGCACCCCGCCGCGGGCGCCCCGGCTACGACCTCGAATCACTGCTGCGGGTGGCGGTGAAGCTGTTCAACGAACGCGGCTACGACGGCACGAGCATGGAGGACCTCTCCCGCAAGCTCGGCATCACGAAGTCCGCGATCTACCACCACGTGCCCAGCAAGGAGGAGCTGCTGCGGCTGTCGGTGGACCGGGCACTGGACGGCCTGTTCGCCGTCGCCGCGGAAGCGACGGCGCTGGACGGCCGCGCGATCGACCGGCTGGAGCACCTCGTCCGCGGCAGCGTCCTGGTCCTCGCCGACCGGCTCCCGTTCGTCACGCTGCTGCTGCGCGTGCGGGGCAACACGAAGGTGGAGCGGGCGGCGCTGACCCGGCGGCGCGAGTTCGACCGCCTGGTGACGGACCTGGTGAAGCAGGCGGCGGCGGAGGGCGACATCCGCCCGGACGTCGATCCCGCGGTGACCGCCCGGCTCGTCTTCGGCATGGTCAACTCGCTGATCGAGTGGTACCGCCCCCGGCGGGGCTCCTCGGCCGAGGAGGTCGCGGACGCGGTGTGCAAGGTGGCGTTCGAAGGCCTGCGCACCGCGTCTTGAGCCCGGCCGCTCAGGTGCGGTCGTGGAGGGTGATCCGGTAGCCGTCGGGGTCGGCGAAGGTGAACGTCCGGCCGAAGGGGCCGTCGATCGGCGCGGCCACGATGGGGTGCCCGTCGGCGACCAGCGCGTCGTGGATGGCCTGGACGTCGGTGGCGTGCAGCCAGATCGCGGCACCGATGCCCGGCTGCGCGACCGAGTCGAGGTCGGTGCCCGGGACGATGTCGCGGAGCGCGAAGGCGATCGGCTTCGTCTCGAAGACGACGGCGTGCGGCGGCCCGGCCGGCGAGCGGACGAGGCCGAGGTACTTCTCGTAGAACGCCTGCGAAGCGTCGAGGTCGCGCGCCTGCAGCGAGACGAAGTCGGGTCCGGTGGCGGGCATGGTGTGACTCCTTCTTTTCGTGTCAGTCTTCTGACACGCTGAACTGTATGTCAGAATACTGACATGAGTCAAGACGGGGTCGACCTGAAGACGTCGCTGGGCTACCTGCTGAAGGAGGCGTCGAGCACGCTGCGCGCGGCGATGGAGGAGGTGCTGCGGCCGCTCGGGATGAGCGTGACGCACTACTCCTGCCTCGAACTGCTGGCCCAGCGGCCCGGCCTGTCGAACTCCGAGCTGGCGCGGGGCGCGTTCGTGACCCGGCAGACGATGAACGTGCTGCTCCAGGCCCTGGAACGGGACGGCTACGTGACGCGGCCCGCGGAGGCGCCCGTCGGGAAGGCCCTCCCCACCCGGCTCACGCCCCGTGGACGGCGGAGCCTGGAGAAGGCGACCGCGGCGGTCCGGGCCGTGGAGGTCAGGATGCTGGCCGGGATGACCGAGGCCGAGCAGGAGGCCGCGTTCCGCAGCCTGCAGAGCATGATCCGTTCCCTGCGCGACGGCGACGCGTAGCCGTCACTCCCCCGTGGTCTGCGGCGGACGGCCCGCCTGCCAGAGCAGTGCCTCGCGCAGCTGCTCGATCAGCCGTTCGTCGTCCGCTTCGGACGGGTCGACGCCGAGCGGGATCCACTGCTCGGAGACCTTCTCGCCCTCGTCGTAGCCGGTGATCACGATGCCGGAGTAGGACAGCGAGGCCTCGTCGGCGCAGTCGCCGTCCGGTGGCGGCTCCTCGACCTCGAAGCCTTCCTCGAAGCTGACGTGGCGATGCTGCAGGCGGACGCTCACCCAGCGTCCGGCCGGCCGGATCGGCGCGTCTTCTTCGGTCATCTGCTCCTGCCCCCGGGTCGCGGGTCCCTGCCGTCTCGTCGCATCCGGACGCCGGGGAGTTACCAGCGGGTCGTTCCGGTTGCGTAACGACAAATGTTGGCGTGAAACACCCCCGGCCCGCCACCGGAGCCACCCCTCTTGACAGCAGGTCAACTGCTTGTTGACAGGGTGCCGATCCCCCGCGAGGCTGAGCGGATGACCAGTGGGACCCGGCCGCGGCGGCGCCGCCTCGAACCGGCCGAACGGCGGGCGGAGATCCTCGCCGCCGCCCGGCACCTGTTCGGGGCGGGCAGCTACGCGTCGGTGTCCACTTCGGACATCGCCGAGGCGGCCGGGGTGGCGCGCCCGCTGATCAACCACTACTTCGGCGGGAAGCGCGAGCTCTACCTGGAAGTCGTGCGGCAGCTGATGATCGTGCCCGCGCCGGTCACCGAAGCGTTGCCGGACACCACGATGGAGCAGCGGCTGGCGATCGGCGTCGAACGCTGGATCGAGGTCGTGGACCGCAACCGCGACGCGTGGCTGACCGTCATCGGGCCGGAGTCGGCCGGGCGCGACCCCGAGATCGAGCGGATCATGCTGGAGGCCGACGAGATCGCCGCCGACCGCGTCCTGGAGGCCGCGCTGATGAGCGGCGTGACCGAAGGCCGCGAAGAGCTGCGCGCGATGATCCGCTCGTTCGGCGGGATGCTGCGGGCGGCGTCGCGCGAATGGCTGATCCGCGGCACGCTCGACCGCGCGGCCCTGCGCACCTTCCTCACCGATTCGATCCTGAACCTGCTGAAGGTGACCTACCCGGCGGCGCTTGCCGAGCGGCGCGGAACCGGCGGGCGAACGCCGCCGGCGTCATCCCGGTCCAGCGCTTGAACGCGTAGATGAAACTGGAGGCCTCGGCGTACCCGAGCCGGTAGGCGACGTCCTCGACCGACAGCACGCCGGTGTCGAGCAGCTCCTCGGCCAGCGTGTGGCGGACTTCGTCGACCAGCGCCCGGTAGCTCGTGCCCGCCTCGGTCAGGCGGCGGCGCAGTGTGCGCGTGCTGAGCGTGAGCTGGCGGGCGATCTCGTCCATCCCGGCGTCGACGCCGCCGAGGCGGACCAGGCGTTCCCGGACCTGCTGCGAGATGCCCGAGCGCTCCCGCCGCCGCGCGACGAGCGCCTCGCACTGCGCCGCGCACAGGGCGACGGTCTGGTCGTTGGCCTGCGGCAGCGGCAGCGTCAGCAGCGCCGGGTCGAGCGTCGCGCGGCACGCTTCGGCATCGAAGCGGGGGCGCACGCCGAACGTCGTCACGTAGGCGTCCACCGCGGCCGCGGAGTGCCGGAAGCTCAGGTCGTCGAGCGCGATCTCCGGCAGCAGGTCGCGCATGACCGTGAAGATGGCGGCCAGGTCGCGCAGCACGAGGAACCGGGCGACGTCGGCGGGGACGCGGGTTTCGTCGAGCTCCAGCGTCAGGCGGTCGCTCTCGAGCGTGACGCGGGGGATGCAGAACGCGAAGCTGAGGTCGAAGTAGCGCAGCGCGAACAGCATCGCGTCGCGCAGCGTCGGGCTGCTGATGCAGGCGAAGCCGAAGATCCCGAAGGTGGTGACGCGGTAGCGGCTGCCGAGTTCGAGCGCCGTCGCGTCCGAACCGTCGAGTTCCACCAGCGCGCGGACGACGGCGAGCTCCTGACGCGCGTCGACCTGGACACCCGCGTCGGTGAGCAGCTCCGGTGACAGCGACGTCGCGGCGAGCAGCTTTCCCGCGGCCAGCCCGCGCTCGGCGGCGAACCGGGTCATCAGCTCGATGCTGGCGGTGCCGCGCGGGAAGTCCCAGTCCCCGACCGCGGGGGCGGCGAGCTCGGCCATGGCCGGAAGTATGGATCACGGGCTTTCGGCGTGCAATCGAGGACCGGAACCGTCCGGGGTGATCGTTAGGGTGAGCGGCGTGGAGACCTTGAGCCGACGGGCCTTGAACCGGGCGACGCTGGAGCGGCAGCTGCTGCTCCGCCGCGCGAAGCTGTCCGCGCTGGAAGCGATCGAGCACCTGGCCGGGCTCCAGGCGCAGGCGCCGTTCCCGCCGTACTACGCGCTGTGGCCGCGGCTGCACGGCTTCCGGCCAGCGGAGCTTTCGGAGCTGCTGGAGAGCAGGCAGGTGGTCCGGATCGCGCTGATGCGCGGCACGGTCCACCTGGTGACGGCGGCGGACGCGCTGGCGTGGCGGCCGGTGGTCCAGGTGCTCTACGAGCGCGACCTCAAGACGAACACCCAGCACTCGGGCCCGCTGGCGGCCCTGGACCACGACGAGGTCGCCGCGGCGGCGCGTGAGCTGCTTGGACGCTCGCCGTTGTCGAGCACGGCGCTGGGCGCGGAGCTGGCCCGGCGCTGGGACGTCCCGGCGGCGTCCCTGACCCACCTCGCGCGGGGCCGGCTGCCCCTGGTGCAGACCCCGCCGCGGGCGATCTGGGGCAAGGCCGGGCAGACGACGTACGCGTGCCTGGAGGACTGGGTCGGCTCGCCGCTCTCGCCGCCTTCGCCCGCTTCGCTGATCTCGCGCTACCTGCGCGCGTTCGGCCCGGCGTCGGTGGCGGACGTCCAGGCGTGGGCGGGCATCACCCGGCTCGGCGAGGTGGCCGCGTCGATGGACCTGCGGCGCTACCGCGACCCGGACGGGCGCGAGCTGCTCGACCTGCCGGAGCTGTCCGTGCCGGACCCCGACGTGCCGTCCCCGCCGCGGCTGCTGGGGCCGTTCGACCAGATGATCCTGTCGTACGCCGACCGCACGCGGGTGATCTCCGACGAGTACCGCAAGCGGGTGATCACGCAGAACGGGCTGGTGAAGGGAACGCTGCTGGTGGGCGGGTTCGTGCGCGGGTTCTGGGAGATCAAGACGGCGAAGAAGGCGGCGATGGTGGAGCTGTCGCCGTTCGAGAAGCTGCCGAAGCGGGACCTGGCGGCGCTGGAGAGCGCGGCCGGGCAGCTGATGAGCTGGGCGGAGCCGGGCGCGGAGACGCAGGAGGTGCGGGTCAACGACCCCGCGTGAACCGTGGCCGGAAATCTCGATCGGGTGACCGATCGTGTCCTGTTGTCACAGCCCCTCGGTGCGTAGCTTTTCCCGCATGAGTAGTTCGGCGAAGGGGCCGTCGGTGCTGATCGTGGGCACCGGGTTCGGCGGCATCGGGACGGCGATCGAACTGAAGCGCGCCGGGTTCACCGGCTTCACGATCCTGGAGAGCGCGGCCGAGGCCGGCGGGGTCTGGCGCGACAACACCTACCCGGGCGCCGCCTGCGACATCCCGTCGCCGCTGTACTCCTTCTCCTTCGAGCCCAACCCGCGGTGGCCGAAGCGGTTCTCGCACCAGCCGGACATCCTCGCCTACCTGCGCGGCGTCATCGCCAAGTACGGGCTCGAGCCGCACATCCGGTACCGGACCGAAGTCACCTCGGCCACCTTCGACGAAGCGCGCGGCCTCTGGCGCGTCGAGACGCAGGACGGCGAGACGTACGAGGCGAACGTCTTCGTCCCCGCCGTCGGGCAGCTGTCGCGGCCCGTGCTGCCGGACATCCCGGGCCGCGAGACCTTCGCCGGCGACGCCTTCCACTCCGCGCGCTGGGACCACGGCGTCGAGCTGACCGGCAAGCGCGTCGCCGTGATCGGGACCGGGGCCAGCGCCGTGCAGTTCGTGCCCGAGCTGCGCAAGCACGCCCAGCACGTCACGGTCTTCCAGCGCACGCCGCCGTACGTCATGGCGAAGTCCGATCCGACCTACCGGCGGTGGCAGCACTGGCTGTTCGAGCACCTGCCACCCACGCAGCTGCTCGGCCGGCTGCGGATCTTCCTGCTCGCCGAGTACGCGACCTACGCCATGACCAAGCACCCGGTGCTGGCCAAGATGTTCGAGCTGCGGACCGCGCAGCTGCGGCGCCGCCACATCAAGGACCGGGAGCTGCGCGCGAAGCTGACGCCGTCCTATCCCCTGGGCTGCAAGCGGATCCTCTTCACCAACGAGTACCTGCCCGCGCTGGCCCAGCCGAATGTCGACGTCGAAACGCGGCGGATCACCGGGATCACCGAGAAGGGCGTGCGGGTCGAGGACGGGACCGAGGTCGAAGCGGACGTCCTGGTCTACGGCACGGGGTTCGCCGCGACGGAGTTCCTCGGCCGGATGGACGTGCGCGGCCTCGGCGGGCGGTCCCTGCGGGAGGAGTGGTCGGGCGGCGCGCGGGCCTACCTCGGCATGGCCGTGCCCGGGTTCCCGAACCTGTTCTGCGTCTACGGGCCCAACACCAACCTCGGCGCCGGGTCGATCATCTACATGATCGAGCGCCAGGCCCGTTACATCCGGCAGGCGGTCGAGCGGCTGGCCCGGCCCGGCGTGTCCTATTTGGACGTGCTGCCCGAGGTCGAGCGGCGTTACGACGACGAAGTGCAGAAGCGGCTGGGCCACAGTGTGTGGAGCGCCTGCACGAGCTGGTACCGCCAGGCCGACGGCCGCGTCACGACCAACTGGCCCGGCCTGGTCACCGAATACGACCGCCGGACCCGGCGGCTCGATCCCGCGGACTACCGGGTGGTGGCGTGATGGACTACGACGTCCTCGTGATCGGCTCGGGGTTCGGCGGCAGCGTGACGGCGTTGCGGCTGACCGAGAAAGGCTACCGCGTCGGCGTGCTGGAAACCGGCCGCCGGTTCGCCGACGACGAGTTCGCCAAGACGTCGTGGCGGCTGCGGAAGTACCTGTGGGCGCCCGCGCTGGGCTGTTTCGGCATCCAGCGGCTGACGCTGCTGAAGAACACCTTCGTGATGAGCGGCTCCGGCGTCGGCGGCGGTTCGCTGGTGTACGCGAACACGCTGTACGAGCCCCCGGACAAGTTCTACGAAGACCCGCAGTGGGCGCACATCACGGACTGGAAGGCCGAGCTGGCGCCGTACTACGACCAGGCGAAGCGGATGCTCGGCGTGGTCGAAAACCCGGCGACGACGGCCGCGGACCGGGTCCTGGCCGAGGTGGCCGACGACATGGGCATCGGCCACACCTACCGGCGGACCCCGGTCGGCGTCTACTTCGGACAGTCCGGGGTGGACCCGTTCTTCGGCGGTGCCGGGCCGGCGCGGCAGTCGTGCACGCTGTGCGGCGAATGCATGACCGGCTGCCGGGTCGGGGCGAAGAACACGACCGTCAAGAACTACCTCTACCTGGCCGAACAGGCGGGCGCGGTGGTCCACCCGCTGACGACGGCGGTGTCGGTGCGGCCGGTCGACGGCGGGTACGCGGTGGACACCGTGCGCACCGGCCGCCGCTCGCGCCGGACGTTCACCGCGCGGCAGGTGGTGTTCTCCGCGGCGGCTCGGCACGCAACGGCTGCTGCACCGCCTGCGCGACAACGGAACCCTGCCGCGCGTCTCGCCGCGGCTGGGACTGCTGGCGCGGACGAACTCCGAGGCCGTGCTGGCGGCGCGGTCGCTGCGGAAGGACACGGACTACACGCGCGGCGTCGCGATCACGTCGTCGATCCACCCGGACGAGGTGACGCACGTGGAGCCGGTGCGGTACGGGCGCGGCAGCAACGTGATGGGCCTGATGGCGACGGTCCTGGTGGACGGCTCACCGGGCCGTCGCCGCTGGGTGCTGGGCCTGCGGGAGCTGTGGCGGCGGCGCCGTGACCTCCTGCGGATCCACAACCCCCGGCACTGGTCGGAGCGGATGATCGGGCTGCTGGTGATGCAGACGCTCGACAACTCCGTGACGACTTACACGAAACGCGGCCTGTTCGGCCGCCGGATGACGACCCGCCAGGGCGCGGGCGCGCCGTCGCCGGAGTGGATCCCGGCGGGCCACGAGGTGACCCGCCGGGTGGCGGAGAAGATCGGCGGCCTCCCGCAGGGCGCGTGGACCGACATGCTGAACATCCCGATCACCGGCCACTTCATCGGCGGCTGCACGATCGGCGACTCCCCGGAGACGGGCGTGGTCGACCCGTACCAGCGGCTGTACGGCCACCCGGGCCTGCACGTGGTGGACGGCTCGGCGATCACGGCGAACCTGGGCGTGAACCCGTCCCTGACGATCACGGCCCAGGCGGAGCGGGCGATGGCGTTCTGGCCCAACAAGGGCGAGGCCGACCCCAGGCCGGAGCTGGGCGCGAAGTACCGGCGGGTGGCGGCGGTGGCACCGAAGAACCCGGTGGTGCCTTCGGACGCACCGGGCGCGCTGCGGTTGCCGGTGGTGGAGCGGTGATCAGCGGCCCCACGTGGCCGGGCCGCTCGAGGTGATCAGGACCCGCTGGGCCACGAACCGGATGAGGTCGAGGTCGTGGGCGAGCAGGAGGTCCGCGAGCTGTACGCGGACGGCATGGTGCGGATCACGGTCACGCCCTCCTGGGCGAAGCTGATCGACTTCCAAACGACCCTGCCCAGCGCGGTGGAAGAGCTGCTCCGCCGCAAGAACGGCTAACCCGCCGCCAGTTCCGCCGCCACCGAGACGTACGCGCGGATCGCTTCGTTCTCCTCCGACGCGCGCCACACCGGGACCGCGAGCATCGGCGGGATGTCCACTACCGGGATCACCTTCAACCCCGGGAACGGGTAGCGCTCCAGCAGCGACACCACCGAGATGTGCAGGCCGATGCCGCGCGCCACCAGGGAAAGCATGTCCTCGGCGCCGATGCGGGTGCGGCCGATCAGGCGGGGGATGTCCTCCTCGGTGCGCGGGATCGGGCGGCCGGACGGCGTGACCGGCGGGGCCCACAGGTCGCGGGCCACCGGGTGGAGCGCCTTGCCCGGGTCGAGCAGGCGGTGGTCCGCGAGGTCCTCCAGGCTGACCGTCTCGCGCGAGGCGAGCGGGTGGTCGTCGCGCAGCAGGAGGCCGCGGGGCACGGTCAGCAGCGCCGGGCCGGTGCGCAGGTTCGGTTGCGCGAACGAGCGCGTGTCGCCGCCCGGGGACCAGTGCAGCACCAGGTCGAGGTCGCCCTCGGCGAGCAGGTCCGTTTCGTCCCAGCGCCGGCCGATCCGGGTCGGGGTCAGGGTGACGCGGCACGCCGGGTGGCGGCGTTCGAACTCCGTCGTCACGCGGGTAACCAGGTCACCGCCGAGGCTCGCCACGTAGCCCACGCGCAGGCGGCCGCCGATGCGCCGCTCGGCCGTGCGGGTTTCGGTGAAGATGGCCGCCAGCTCCGCCACGCCCGCGCGGGCGCCGGTGCGCAGCCGCTCCCCCAGCTCCGTCAGCCGGACGCCGCCTTCGCCGGACACCACCAGCGCGCCGCCGATCTCGGCTTCCAGCTCGCCGATCTCCTTCTCCAGCGCGTCGGCCGTGCTGCGGA
>NZ_JAAGNB010000132.1:0-21223 GCF_010550475.1 Amycolatopsis sp. SID8362 | reverse complement strand
CTGGCGAAATCGGCGCGGGCGCGGCGGCGGTCGGCGCGGGCGCCGCCGGTGGCGCGCTCAGCGGCGACAAGGAACGCCAGCGGCGGGAGAAGGGCCAGCCGAAGGGCCCGGTGCGGCCGCTGCCGGTCGGTGAGCTGCCCGAGGAGGAAGCCGTCGCGCTGCGGAAGTCCGAGCAGATCAGCCCGAAGCAGCAGCGCGGCGAGACGAGGTTCCTGTCGGAGGCGGCCCCGCAGGAGGAGGACGCCGAGCACATCCGCCGCTTCGGCGTCGACGACCAGGACCTGTTCGCCGACCAGCGGATGGTTTCCCCCGACGTGATCGGCGACCACGGTTCGGACGGTCGCTGACCGTGTCCTTGGTGCTGTCGGCGTCGGAGTTCGACGTGCTCTGGGAGTCGTTCGAACTGCCGCGGCGGCACGTCGCGATCGACGTGCCGAGTGAAGGAACCACCCGCACCGAGCGGTCGGAGCTGGTGGCGTCGGCGTGGGCGTCGCTCGGCGAGCGGCGCCTGGCCCGCAACCGCCGCCCGTCCGGCGAGCTGACCGACCTGCTCCACCTGCTCGCCCGCCCCCAGTTCGGCGTCGACGTCTGGGTGTGGGCGGAACGCGAGATCCGCGGCCGCGCGGTCAGCCACCGCGGCCAGGCGGTGCTGGCGGTGGTGGACAACGCGGAGGTGTGGCTGATCCCGGCGACGGAGGACGCCCTCGCGGAGGCGGCGGTCTCGGTGGCGGGCGACCTGGCCCCGGGCATCGGCCAGACGGTGAGCATTCCGTACGGCACCCTGAAGTCGGCCGACGCGGCGGCGAAGGGCGACCCGAAGGCACTGGTGACGGCGCTGGAGGACCGCGGCGTGGCGCTGTTCCAGGCCCAGGAGCTGTCCGGGATGCTGCTGGGCCAGGAAGCCCGCGGCCAGTTCGGCGCGGAGCGCGTCGGCCGCGACGGCGTCGTCCACCGCGCGAACCGGGTGGTGGCGTTCTTCGACACCGACTCCGGGCGGTACCTGTTCCAGGTGCAGACCGACCGGGAAGGTCGCGAGTGGGCGACGGTGACCCCGGCGGACAACGCGCTGCTCGCGACGAGGATCCGGGAACTGATGGCGGAGGCGTGAGCCCCGCCGGGTGGAAGTTGGCCGGGAACCGCACGCGCACCCCTCGGGAAGTCATAAAGTAAACGCGGGAACCGTCCTGGTCGTGACGACGTCGGATCGGGCGGACACAAGTTTTCCGAAGGGGATGACGAACCGTGCCTGTCTACGACGCCGACTCGATGGCCATCGCGGCCGGCCAGGTGGAGAAGCTCAAGGACGAGTTCGAAAAGTCCAAGCAGAAGGTCACCGGCTTGGACCACGAGAAGGAAAGCCCCTTCGGCGGGATGGACGACAAGGGCGATGCGCACGGCGCCGTCGGCAAGTTCAAGGACGGCGTGCACAACCAGTTCGACGCGGCGGGCAAGCACATGGAGGCACTGGGGTTCGCCATGCGCAAGGCCGCGGGGCTGGTCGCCGAGACCGACCAGGTCGGGGCGAGTGACCTCAAGCTGCACGTCGACAAGTGAACTGAGCAGGGGGCACCAGAGTGGGATTGAACCCGGGCGGCGCCGGAACGCCGGACAACTGGGAAGCCTTCATGAAGAAGGTCGACCAGGTCGAAAAGGTCGATTTGGGAAAAATCACCGCGGCGGCCGCGCAGTTCCGCGAGGCGGGCAAGAACGCCGGTGACCACACTGCGTCGCTGAAGAATTCAACGGAAGCGCTCAACGGCGGCGTGTGGGCCGGCCCGGCGGCCGACGAATTCTTCAAGTACGTCCGCCAGGTCCGCGACGCCGGCACCAAGGTGCAGACCCACCTCGAGGACGTCGCCAAGGACCTCGACGACCTCGCGTCGACCCTCGAGCAGGTCAAGAAGAACGTCGGGGACAAGCAGCTCGCCGCGGAGAAGGCGGTCAACGAGCGCAACCAGCAGGCCCAGAAGGCGATGGACGCGGCGGACCAAGCGGCCCGTGCCCACGAGCGCGACAACAACCTGCCGGCGCCCGCCCAGACCTCCGCGGAGATCAAGGCGAAGGCCGCGACCGACATCCACAACATCACCGCCGGGTTCGACGGGGACGTGGCCGGCTTGCAGGCCCAGGCCGACACCGCGATCAAGGCGTCGCAGAAGCTGATGTCCCAGCAGATCGAGGGCGGTTACGACCAGGTCCCGCTGCCGGCCAGCTCCGCCGCGGCCCCCAAGAGCACCGGCGGCATCCACAGCAACGGCTCCTCCCACGGCGGTGGTGGCGGAGGCGGCGGTGGTGGTGGCGGCGGGGGCGGCGGCCTCGGCCCCAGCGGCGGCCCGCCCTCCTCCCCGCCCCCGGGCAACGTCCAGCAGTGGATCCAGGAAGCCATGAAGGCCCTGCAGGCCGCGGGCATCCCGGTGACCGACGCCGACATCCCGAAGATCTGGGCGATCATCCAGCACGAGTCGGGCGGGAACCCCAACGCCATCAACAACTGGGATTCCAACGCCGCCGCCGGGCACCCGTCCAAGGGGCTCATGCAGTGCATCGACTCGACCTTCAACGCGCACAAGCTGCCCGGGCACGACAACATCTACAACCCGGTCGACAACATCATCGCGGGCGTCCGGTACTCCTTCGACCGCTACGGCGGCCTCGACAACGTGCCGGGGATCAAGGCCATGGCCCACGGCGGTGCCTACCGGGGCTACTAGAACTAGCCTGGCCGCATGGTCGACCTCGGAGCCTTCGCCGGTCCCGCGCTGCGGGCCGGTGTGCCGCCCTTCCACGTCATGGACGTCCTCTCCGCGGCCGGTGCGCGGCAGCGCAGTCACGGCGACCTCGTGTCGCTCGCGGCCGGGCAGCCCTCGGCGCCCGCGCCGCGGCCCGTGCTCGAGGCCGCGGCGAAGGCGCTGCAGGACAGCACGCTCGGCTACACCGAACAGCTCGGCATCCCGGAGCTGCGGGAGGCCGTCGCCGGGCACTACCGGGGGCGGTACGACGTCGACGTCCAGGCGCACGACGTCGTCCTGACCACCGGGTCCTCCGGGGGTTTCCTGCTGGCCTTCCTCAGTGCCTTCGACCCCGGCGCGAAGGTCGCCATGGCGCGGCCCGGCTACCCGGCCTACCGCAACCTGCTCTCCGTGCTGGGCTGCGAGGTCGTCGAGTTCGCCACCACCGCCGAGACGAACTTCCAGCCCACCGTGGAGCTCCTCGACCGGCTCGGCCCGATCGACGGCCTGATCGTCGCCAGCCCCAGCAACCCGACCGGGACCGTCCTGCCGCCCGGTGAGCTCGCCGCGATCACCGGCTGGTGCTCGTCGCACGGCGTTCAGCTGATCAGCGACGAGATCTACCACGGCATCTCCTACGGCGCCGAGCTCGACTGCGCGTGGCAGTACGGCCGGGAGCCGATCGTGCTCGGCAGCTTCTCGAAGTACTTCGCGATGACCGGCTGGCGGCTCGGCTGGATGCTCGCGCCGCAGCGCCTGCACCGCGCGATCGACGTCCTGACCGGCAACTTCACCATCTGCCCGCCCGCCGTGTCGCAGTACGCGGCGCTGGCCGCCTTCACGCCCGAGGCGTACGCGGAAGCCGACGCGCACGTCGAGCGGTACCGCGCCAACCGCGACCGGCTCTTCGCCGGCCTGCGCCGCATCGGCCTGAACGAGCTCGCGCCCGCGGACGGCGCCTTCTACGCGTACGCCGACGTCAGCGCGTACACCGGCGACAGCCTGAGCTGGTGCCAGCGGCTGCTCGCCGACACCGGGCTCGCCATCACCCCCGGCGTCGACTTCGACCCGGTCGACGGCGGGAAGTACGTGCGGTTCTCCTTCGCCGGGAGCGCCGAGGACATCGACGAAGGCGTCCGGCGGCTCGGTGCCTGGCTCGGCCAGGGGGAACCCTGATTTAACCCCGAACGTTGGCTTTCAAAGGGGAGTTTCCCCGCCGGAGGTGGCACATTGGAGTCACCGGGCCGGTGGGGCCACGGGGACACAGCGGAGGAACCATGTTCTGGAAGATCGTCGGCGGCCTGATCGTCGCCTGGGTGGCGTTCATGGTGCTGGGCGCCGTGATCGGGTTCGTGTTCAAGGCCGTTCTGTGGATCGCCATCATCGGCGGCATCGCCTTCCTCGGCGCGGCCGGCTACAAGGCGATCACCGGCAACAAGGACCCGAAGCGCATCAACCGGTACTGAGAGCTTTACGGGATTCGCGCCACGCCGCCCAGCGCCGTCCGGTTGACCGGCGTCAGCGGCGCCAGGCGCGGCCCGTCCGGCCACCACAGGTGGGGCGCGACCAGCCCGGGTTCGAGCAGGTCGAGGCCGTCGAAGAACGACGCGATCTCGGCCTCCGCGCGGTAGCGCGTGTCGAGCCCGGTGCGGCCGAACCGGTCCTCGAGTGCCGCCGCGACGGTGGCCGCCTCGGTGGCGTCGAGCGGGTTGTGGTGGTGCAGCAGGAGCAGGTACGAGCCCGGGGCGAGCGCGCCGGCGTAGGACTTGACCACCTGCTGCGCCTGCTGGAGGTCGGTGATGTGGTCGACGACTCCGCACAGCACGAGCCCGGCCGGGCGGTCGAGGTCGATGTACCGCGCCACCCCGGTGAGGGTCTCGCCGGGGTTCAGCGGGTCGGTGCCGCAGATGTGCGTGAAGTCGTTGTCGACGAGCAGGGCCCGGCTGTGCGCTTCCACCACCGGGTCGTCGTCGACGTAGACGACGTGCGCCTCCGGGTTGTACCGCTGCGCCACCTGGTGGGTGTTCTCCGCCGCCGGGAAGCCCGAGCCGAGGTCGACGAACTGGTCGACGCCCAGCCGTTCGGTCAGGTAGCGGACGGCGCGGACCAGCCACTGCCGCATCTCCCGCGCCATCGCCGGGGCTTCCGGCGCGATGTCGAGGATCTGCCGCAGCACGGCGCGGTCGGCCTCGTAGTTGTTCTGCCCGCCCAGCAACGCGTCCGAGACGCGAGCGAAGCTCGGCCGGTCGAAGTCGACGCGGGCCGACGGTCGTTCGCTCGTCGCCATGGGCTACCTACCGGGGAAGTCGGCGGAGGGACGCGCCCAGCCTAGGACACGCGGATGACGGCGGGTAGGCGGCCGTGCGGGGTGGGTGAGTCGTTCAGTCCAGCCAGGCGCGGGCGGCGTCGGCGCCGTTCCACACCTGGGCCTTGAGCCCGACCGCCCGTGCGCCGTCCACATTGGACTCGCGGTCGTCGAAGAACAGGCAGTCCGACGGCTCCGCGCCGAGCTCGTCGAGCAGCAGGCGGAAGATCTTCGCGTCCGGCTTGACGCACCGGACGTCGCCCGAGAACAGCGTCACGCGGAAGTGCCGCACCCAGTCCTGCGCGCGGACCCATTCGCCGAACACCACCGGCGCGTTCGAGAGCAGCGCCAGCGGCGCGCCGGCTTCGGCGAGCGTCTCGAGCAGGGCTTCCGATGACGGCTCCAGGTGGCCCCAGCCCTCGACGTCGATGCGGGTCAGCTCGGCCGACAGCGCTTCGTCGACCGGCACGCCGAGCGCCTGGCCCACGTTCTGCCAGTACTCCAGCGGGGTGCTGCCGGCGTCGTACGGGAGCCGCAGGTCCCAGTACGCCTTTTCGAACTCCGGCAGCGAGGCGCCCATCGCCGCGGCCAGGTCGGGGCGGGCGGCGCTCGGCTTGCTCAGCACGTCGCCGTAGTCGAACACGATCCAGTTCACGGGTCCCCCAGTGCGTCAGGCGCCGGTCTTGATCCGGCGCAGGGCTTCTTCGACGTCGGTCGCGCTGAGGTCCCGGTGGGTGACGAACCGGACCTTGCCCGCCATCGGCACCGCGCGGACCCCGAGCGAGTCGAGCCAGCTCAGCGCGGTCGGGATGTCGGGCACCTCGGCGAGCACGATGTTGGTGTCCGGCACGTTCGTCGGCCAGCCGTACTCGCGCAGGCCGTCGGCGAGGCGCGCGGCGTTCTCGTGCGAGTCGGCCAGGTCCGGGATGCGGTCCAGCGCGACCAGGCAGGCCGCGGCCAGCACGCCGCCCTGCCGGACGCCGCCGCCGAGCATCTGGCGCATCCGGCGGGCGCGCTCGACGAACGTCCTGCTGCCCGCGACGACCGAGCCGACCGGCGCGCCCAGGCCCTTGCTGAAGCAGGCCGACACGGTGTCGACGCCGACGGTCAGCGCGGCGGGCGGCACCTCCAGCGCGACCGCGGCCTGCCAGAGCCGGGCGCCGTCGAGGTGCACGGTCAGGCCGGCTTCCTTCGCGACGGACAGCAGCTGGGCGTGCTCGTCCGGCGGGGTCACGGCGCCGCCGGCCGCGTTGTGGGTGTTCTCCAGGCAGAGCAGCGATGTCCGTAATGTGAAGTACGGCCCGGGTTGTCCGATCGCGGCCGCGAGGGCGTCGGGAGACGGGCGGCCCGGGCCGCCGTCGTGTTCGAGGATGTCCGGCATGCCGCCGGCCAGCCACGCGGCCGAGCCCAGCTCGTTGGACAGCACGTGCGCCCCCCGCGTGGCCAGGAACCGGTCGCCGCGCTGCAGGTGCAGGCTCAGCGCGATCAGGTTGGCCATCGTCCCGCTCGGCACCCAGAGCGCGGCCGCCATGCCCAGGACGTGCGCGGCGCGTTCCTCCAGGGCGGCGACCGTCGGGTCGTGCTCGAGGACGTTGTCACCGACCTCGGCGGACGCCATCGCCGCGCGCATCGTTTCATCCGGACGAGTGACGGTGTCGGAGCGGAAATCCAGCGGCGGCAGCGTGAAGGTCACAGAGCGATCACATCACAACCACCTCGTGGGGATCAATGAGCCCCGGAGTGGTCGAACCCACTCGGTCCATGCAACCGTGGACGCCCCTGATTCCGTCCTCATGGGCGAACGACAACCAGAGCGGAGCACGACTGCGCGTGGACCAGCGCGACGAGGAGGAGTTCGCGGAGTACTTCGCCGCCAGGCGGGACGCCGTGCGCCGGACCGCGTACATGCTGTGCGGTGACTGGCACCGGGCGGACGACCTCGCGCAGACGGCGTTCGTCGCACTGCACCGGAGGTGGAAGAAGATCAGGGATCGCGCGGCGACGGACGCGTACGTCCGCACGACGCTCGTCCGGGCGTCGATCGACGAATCGCGGCGTCCGTGGCGGCGTGAGTGGCAGACCGAGACGCTGCCCGAGCCCGCCGACGACTCGCCCGGCCTCGACGACCTCGTCGCGACCAGGGAAGACCTGCTCGCGGCGCTGAAGGAAGTGCCGCCCAAGCAGCGGGCGGTGCTGGTCATGCGGTACTTCGAAGGGCTCGACGTGACCAGTGCGGCGAAGGCGCTGGGCTGCAGCGAAGGCAACGTGAAGAGCCAGACCGCGCGCGGGCTGGCGAACCTCAAGCAGGTGCTGGAACGGGAGGTGGAGACCAATGGATGAGCAGGAGCTGCGCTCGTTGTTCTCCGCCGCGCCGCCGGAGGCACCCGAACCCACGTTCTCCCAGGACGACGTCGTCCGCGAATCCCGCCGCCAGACCGTGCGCCGCCGCAACCGGATCACCGCGGGCGTGAGCGCCGCCGCGCTGGTCGTCGTCGGATTCGGTGCGTACGGACTGCTCTCCGGGGGTACCCCCGGGTTGTTGACCGCGGCCAAGGACAACGCCGTGTCGGCGCAATCGGACGCCGGCTCCGCGCAACCCGGGGACGGCTCGATGCGTCCTCAAGTCGGTGGGGAGTCACCGAACTTCCCGGCCCAGCCACCTCAGCAGGGGGGTGACGGGGGCGGGAAGACCGGCCACCTGGCCGAAGGCGCCTCCGGGTGCGAACAGGTGGACAGGGAGCTCGCCATCGCCCTCGCTGGCGAGCTCCCTGTCCCCGTCGCCGTTTCCGAGGCGTCCCCGGGCGGCGCCTGTTCGACGGCGTCGCGTTCGGCCGGGTTCCAGGTGCCGGGCGGTGAAGTCGCCGCGGCGGCGTACCCGAAGGGCATCCCGGTGGTCTTCAAGTCCCAGCCCGCCGGCACGGTCACGGCTCGGGTCACGACGGCGTCCGGTGGCTCGTTGCTGCTGATCAGCGTGCCTGCGAGCGGGGCGACGGCGCCGTACGCGGGGCAACTGGACCAGTTCGCGCGCGCACTCGCGCCCCGCTTCTGAGCCCGGGTTCGCCCGGTTGGCAGAATGACCGGCCATGACCGGAGCGACCACCCCGAAGGGGGAGCGACGCCGCGCCGCGCTCGTCGAGGCCGCCGCGAAGCTGCTCGTCGAGGGCGGGTTCGACGCGGTCCGGCACCGGGCGGTCGCCGAACGGGCCGGCCTGCCGCTCGCGTCGACGACGTACTACTTCGACTCGCTCGAGGACCTGGTCACGGCGGCCGTCGAGCACCACTCGAACGCCGAGCTGGAGACGGGACGGCGCCGGCTCGAGGAGCTCGCGACCCGCAACCGCGGCGTGCAGGCGACGGTCGAGCTGGTGCTGGAGATGCTGCTCGGCCCGGAGAGCGGTGACGCGGAGGCCGACGCCGAAGCGGTTCTCCTGCGCTACGAGCGCCTGGTCGCGACCGGCCGCCGCCCGTACCTGCGGCCGTTGATGCGGACGCTGTCGGCCCAGCTCAACGAGCTGCTGGCGGAGATCTTCGCCCGCTCGGGCACCCCGGTGTCCGCCGTCGAGCTCGAGCGCCTGATCGCGCTGGTCGACGGCGCCGTCGTCAACGCGCTGATCGAGATCGACCCCGAACCCCGCGCGGCCGCGGCCCGGATGCTCCAGGCCGCGCTGGCCTGAGCGCTCACGACTCGCGCTGAGCCCGCTCCAGGTCGTCGCGGGACTTCGTGACCAAGGCCAGCATCGCCTGTTCGGCGGCCGCGGGGTCGCCGGCGACGATCGCGTCGAACACCTTGCGGTGGCTCGGCACCGGGTCCTCCGCCGACGACGCCCCGTGCACCAGCTTGTCGCGCTCGGCCAGCCCGATCGCGATCACCCGTTCCATCCGCATCAGGAAGTTGTTGTGGGTGGCGGCCATCAGCCGCCGGTGGAAGGCGAGGTCGGCCTCGACGCTCGCCTCCGCGTCGCCGGCCGCGGCCATCTCGGCGAGCGCTTCCCGCAGCCCCGCGATGTCCTCTTCCGACGCGCGCCCGGCCGCGATCCGCGCCGCGGCCGGCTCCACGACCGCGCGGACCTCGGTCAGCTCGTCGAGCAGGCCCGGGTCGTCGGCGGCCGCGGTCTGCCAGCGCATGACGTCGGCGTCGAGCATGTTCCACTTCTCGCGCGGCTGGACGAACGTGCCGCGCTTCTGCCGGGCGTCGATCATGCCCTTCGCGGCGAGCACCTTGAGCGCCTCGCGCAGGGCGGTCAGGCTGATGTCGAGCTCTTCGCGCAGTGCCGGCAGGTCGAGGACGGTGCCCTCGCCCCACTCGTCGGAGAGGATCCGGCTGGCCAGTGCCTCCACGGTCTGGCCGTGCAACCCGCGTGGCCGGTGTTCGCTCAAGGGAGGGCCTCTCAGCTGGCGGACTGGCGGGAGGTAATCCTAGGCGTCAGGGCAGCGAAACCGGCAGCACGAACGTCGGCGACCCCGTCGGGTAGTACCTGGGCTCCGCCTCCCCCGACGCGGTCAGCGTGAACGCCGTGATCGCGTCCTCCGACTGCGCCGCCACGTAGCAAGTGCCGTCCACCAGCGCGAAGTGGCGGGGGTTCGCGCCGCAGGGCTGGTCGGCCACCGCGGCGGCCTCGTCGAGGGCGAACTCCGTGACGCAGTCCGGGCCGCGGTTCGACACGTACAGGCGCGAGTCGGTCAGCTCCAGGTGCGCCACCAGGTTCGGCACCGAAGGCGGTGACAGCGTCGACGCGGTCGAAGCGACCACCGAGAACGCGCCCGGCGACGTCTCCCGGACCGTCACCAACGTCCCGGCCAGCTCCCCGACGACGTACGCCAGCTCCGTGCCCGGCCGGCGGACCAGCTGGCGCGGGCCCGTGCCCGGCGGCAGCGAGGACACCGCCAGCGGCTCCAGGCCACCGGACGACGTCAGCGTGTAGCTGCGGATTTCGTCCGTCCCGAGGTCGACCGCGCTCACGATGCCCGGGCCGGGGACCGCCATGTGGACGTGCGCCGCCTCCTGGCGGTCGGTGCGCGGTCCGCTGCCGGAGTGCTGCGCCAGCGCGGTCCGGGACTCCAGCGCGCCGGACGAAGACAGCGAGAACACCGCCAGGCTGCCGCCGGTGTAGTTGGCGCACAACAGGAAACGGCCGTCCGGGGTCACCGCCAGGTGGCACGGGTGCGCCCCGCCCGTCTCCAGGGTGCCCAGCACCGACAGCGAGCCCGAAGCGTCGAAGGACAGCGCCGTCACCGCGCCGGTGTCGGTCTCGTTAACCGCGTACAGCACCGGCAGCGACGGGTGCCGCACCAGCCACGAAGGACACTCCAACGGCAGCGAAGCGATTTCGGTCAGTGACCCCGACGGAGACCGCGAGAACGTCGTGATCCCCGTGCCGTTGCCCGCTTCACCGGTGTAGCACCCGACGAAGACCAGTTCAGCCATGCGTGCTCCTCAAGCGTTTCGACCCGGACGGCGATCTCCGCGCCGGTTCCGCAGGCCAGCCTGGCACGTCTTCCGGCGCGATGCCGCCGGAGTCCGGGCTTTCAAATCCTAATTTAGGAGTTATCCTTCAGGGGTCCGAGTTCCAGGAACAGGAGAAGGCGATGGCCACGCGCACGGCGGTGGTGACCGGAGCGGCGTCCGGGATCGGCAAGGCGACCGCCCGGAAGCTCCTGGCGGACGGCTACCGCGTGCTCGGTGTCGACATCGCCGAACTCCCCGACGGCGTCGTCCCGATCCGGGGCAGCGTCAGCGACGAAGCGACCTGGGCGGAAATCGGCGAGGTGGACGCCCTGGTCAGCAACGCCTACGTCCCCAGCACCGGACCCCTGCACGAGATCGGCCGCGCCGAGTGGGAACGCCAGCTCGACGTCAACCTCACTGGCACCTACCTCGCCCTGAAGGCCTGCCTGCCGTCGCTGCGGAAGAACGGCGGCGCGGTCGTGCTGGTCTCGTCGGTGCACGCGCACTTCGGGCTGCCGGGCCACCCCGCGTACGCCGCCAGCAAGGGGGCGCTGGTCGCGCTGGCCCGGCAGCTGGCCGTCGAATACGCCCCCGGCGTGCGGGTCAACTCCGTGCTGCCGGGGCCGGTGCTCACCGAAGCCTGGGCGCGCATCTCGCCGGAAGACCGCGAGCGCAGCGCCCGGGCGACGCCGGTGGGCCGGCTCGGCGACCCGGCCGAAGTGGCGAACGTGATCGCCTTCCTGCTCTCGGACGCCGCGTCGTTCGTCACCGGGGCCGAGCTGACCGTCGACGGCGGCTGGTCCGCCGCCAAGGATTCCGCGTAGCTGGGGGACACGGGTGAAGATCACCGGGGTCGAAACGTTTCTGGTCGCGCCGCGCTGGCTGTTCCTCAAGCTCAGCACGGACGAGGGCGTCTGCGGCTGGGGCGAGCCCGTGGTCGAGGGCCGCGCGGAGACCGTGCGCGCGGCCGTCCACGAGCTGTCCGAGCTGCTGATCGGGCAGGACCCGCTGCGCATCGAAGACCACTGGCAGGTGCTGCGCCGCGGCGGTTTCTACCGCGGCGGGCCGGTGCTTTCCAGCGCGCTCGCCGGCTACGACCACGCGCTGTGGGACATCGCGGGCAAGGTGCGCGACGCGCCGGTGCACGAGCTGCTCGGCGGCCCGGTCCGCGACCGCGTCCGGGTCTACAGCTGGGTCGGCGGCGACCGGCCGTCCGGCATCCGCGAAGCCGTGTCCGCGCAGGTCGAGGCCGGGTTCACCGCGGTGAAGATGAACGTCGCCGGCCCACTCACGGCGATCGCGTCGCCCGCCGAGGCCGAAGCCGCGGTGGCGCGCGCGTGGGAGGCGCGGGAGGTGCTCGGGCCGCACCGCGACCTCGCGATCGACTTCCACGGCCGCGTCTCGCCCGCGATGGCGCGGCGGCTGGTCAAGCTGCTCGAAGACGTCCAGCCGATGTTCGTCGAGGAACCGATCCTGCCGGAGACCCAGGGCGACGCGCTGCGCTCGGTCGTCGAGGCGTCCACCGTGCCGATCGCGCTCGGCGAGCGGCTCTACTCGCGCTGGGAGTTCAAGCCGGTGCTCGACGCCGGGGTCGCGGTCGTCCAGCCGGACCCCTCGCACGCGGGCGGCATCTCCGAGCTGCGGCGGATCGGCGCGCTCGCGGAGATGTACGGCGCTTCGCTCGCCCCGCACTGCCCGCTCGGCCCGATCTCCCTGGCGGCGTCGCTGCAGGTGGCGTTCGCGACGCCGAACTTCCTGATCCAGGAACAGAGCGTCGGCATGCACTACCACGAGGGCCGCGAACACCAGTACCTCGCGGACGCGTCGATCTTCGCCTTCCAGGATGGCTACGCGGCCCGCCCGCTGAGGCCCGGGCTCGGCATTGAGGTCGACGAAGAAGCCGTCCGCCGCGCCGACGAGATCGGGCACCGCTGGCACTCGCCGGTCTGGCGGCACGACGACGGCGGGTTCGCCGAATGGTGACCTGGCTCGAGCGCGGCGACCTGCGTCTCGGCCTGGTCCCGGAGCTGGGCGGGCGGCTGCTTTCCGTGTCCCGCGCCACAGGGCTGGGACCGCCCGGACCAGTGGCCCAGCCCGCCCGATCCGGTCCTGGACTCCGGCCCGTACGCACTGGCCCTCGACGGGGACACGGCGACCATGACCAGTGCGCCGGACCCGCGCACCGGCTTACGGTTCACGCGCGAGATCACGCTCCTCGACAACGGCTACGCACTGCGGCTGACCGCGCTCAACACCGCCGACCGCCCGGTCCGCTGGGCACTGTGGAACGTGACCCAGCTGCCCGGCGGCGGCACGGTCACCGCGGGGCTTCGGCGCCCCGACGTCGTCGCGCTGGTCGCGGGCACCGGCACGCCGGAGTACACAGTGGACGGTGACCGGCTGGTCGTGCCGCCGCAGGACGTCGTCGGCAAGCTCGGCGTGCCGGGCACCGCGGGCTGGGTTTCCTACGGCGCCTTGACGTTGAGCTTCGACGTCGACCCGGCGGGCGAGTACCCCGACGAGGGCTCGCCGCTGGAGATCTGGCTGGAGCACCCGCTCCCGGCGCCGCTGGCGTCCCTCGGCGACCTCGACCCGCCCGCCCGGATCGTCGAGCTGGAGGTGCTCGGCCCGCTGACCAGGCTCGAACCGGGCGCCACGACGAGCCTGACCATCCACGCGGGTATCGTGAGGGCGTGACGGACAAGCCCCGCATTCCGAACGTGCTCGCCGCCCGCTACGCCTCGGCGGAGCTGGTTTCGCTCTGGTCGCCGGAGCACAAGGTGGTCCTGGAGCGGCAGCTCTGGCTCGCCGTTCTCAAGGCGCAGAAGGACCTTGGCGTCGAGGTGCCGGACGGCGTCGTCGAGGCGTACGAGGGAGTCCTGGACACCGTCGACCTCAACTCGATCGCCGAGCGGGAGCGCGTCACCCGGCACGACGTCAAGGCGCGGATCGAGGAGTTCAGCGACCTCGCCGGGCAGGAGCACATCCACAAGGGCATGACCTCGCGCGACCTCACCGAGAACGTCGAGCAGCTGCAGCTGCTCCGCTCGCTGGAGCTGGTCCGCACCCGCGTCGCCGCCGTACTGGCGCGGCTGGCCGCGCTCGCCGTCGAGCACGCGGACACCGTCATGGCCGGGCGTTCGCACAACGTCGCCGCGCAGGCCACCACGCTCGGCAAGCGGTTCGCCACCGCGGCCGACGAGCTGCTGGTCGCCTTCGAGCGGCTCGACAACCTCATCGAGCGGTACCCGCTGCGCGGCATCAAGGGCCCGGTCGGCACCGCGCAGGACATGCTCGACCTGCTCGGCGACGAGTCCACTTTGGACCAGCTGGAAGACCGCGTGATGCAGCACCTGGGCTTCAACCGCCGGTTCACCAGCGTCGGCCAGGTGTACCCGCGCTCGCTCGACTTCGACGTGCTGTCCACTGTGGTCCAGCTCGCCGCGGCGCCGTCCAGCCTGGCCAAGACGATTCGGCTGATGGCGGGCCACGAGCTGGTCACCGAGGGCTTCAAGCCCGGCCAGGTCGGCTCCTCGGCCATGCCGCACAAGATGAACACCCGCTCGTGCGAGCGCGTGAACGGCCTCGCCGTCGTGCTGCGCGGCTACCTGTCGATGATCGGCGAGCTGGCCGGCGACCAGTGGAACGAGGGCGACGTCTCCGACTCGGTCGTCCGCCGCGTCGCGCTGCCGGACGCGTTCTTCGCGCTCGACGGCCTGCTGGAGACCTTCCTCACGGTGCTCACCGAATTCGGCGCCTTCCCGGCGGTGATCGAGCGTGAGCTGGATCGCTACCTGCCGTTCCTGACGACGACGAAGGTGCTCATGGCGTCGGTCCGCGGCGGCGTCGGACGTGAGACGGCCCACGAAGCCATCAAGGAGCACGCCGTCGCCGTCGCGCTCGAAATGCGCGAAGGCCGCGCGGAAAACGACCTGCTCGACCGCTTCGCCGCCGACGAGCGCATCCCGCTCGACCGCGGTGAGCTGGACAAACTCCTCGCCGACCGGATCTCGTTCACCGGGACGGCCGGGCGCCAGGTGGCGCAGGTGGCCGAGCGCGTCGGGCAGCTCCTGGAGCGGTTCCCCGAGGCGGCGGGCTACGCGCCGCAGCCGATCCTGTGAGCTGACGCACCCGTCCACAGAATGGAACGAATCCACTCGAACGGGCGAAATCCCTAATCTCGATCGCTGACCCCGCGAGCGCTGCCCGGCGCTCATTCCCACCATGGAAGAAGCGATGAGATCCACGCTGTCCAAGATCGCCGCCGCCCTGACCGCGGGCGCGCTGACGTTGACCCTGGCCGCCTGCGGTGGTTCCGACGCGGGGACGAAGACCCTGCGCGTCGGGACCCTGAGCGACGCCCCGCCGTCGATCTACCTGGAGAACGGCCGCTTCACCGGCTACGACAACGAGCTGCTGCGCGACATCGCGAAGCGTGAGGGCTTCGAGGTCGAGTTCGTCGGCACCGAGTTCTCCAGCCTGCTGGCCGGCGTCGCGACCGGCAAGTTCGACATCGGCAGCTCGACGATCTCGAGCACCGAGGCGCGCAAGAAGACGGTCGCCTTCTCCGACGGCTACAACACCGGCTTCACCACGGTCGTCACGGCGAAGGGCGCCAACCTCAAGGACGTCGCCGCGTTGTCGGGCAAGCGCCTCGGCGTGGTCCAGGGTTCGGTGCAGGACGAGCTCGCCGGCAAGACCGCCGGGGCCCAGGTCGTCCGTTTCCCCGACTACAACGCGGGTTTCGCGCAGCTGAAGAACGGCACGCTGGACGGCTGGGTCGTGCCGCAGGACATCGGCCAGAAGTACCTGGACCAAAACCCCGGCGTGCCGCTGGAGCTCGGTTACACGGTCGAGGACAAGGACACCCCGTCGGCGTTCGCGGTGGCCAAGACGAACACCGATCTGCTGAACAAGCTCAACGACGGGCTGCGGAAGGCCGTCGCCGACGGTACGGTCGCCCGGATCTACGGCCAGTTCTACAAGAACACGCCGCTGTCGAAGGAACTTCAGCAGGGCGGCCCCGGGCTGCCGGTCAAGAACGCGGGTGCGTGACATGAAGAAGCTGATCGTCACCGTGCTGGCCGCCGCCCTCACGCTCACCGCGTGCGGCGGGGGTTCCGAGAGCGCTTCCTCGACGCTGCGTGTGGGGACGCTGAGCGACGCGCCGCCCAACATCTACTTGAAGGACGGCAACTACACCGGCTTCGACAACGAGCTGCTCAAGGCCATCGCGGCCAAGCAGAACCTGAAGCTGGAGTTCGCCGCGACCGACTTCTCCGCGCTGCTCGGCCAGGTCGCGTCCGGCCGCTTCGACATCGCCAGCTCGGCGATCGCGCAGACCGACGAGCGCAAGAAGACGGTCGACTTCTCCGCGGCCTACGACTTCGAAACCATGAGCATCCAGGCCAAGCAGGGCACCCCGGTGACCGACGAGAAGGGCCTGGCGGGCAAGCGCGTCGCCGTCATCCAGGCGACCGTCGGCGACCACTGGCTGACCAGCACGGTGCCCGCCGCGCAGGCCGTGCGCTTCCCCGACTACGCCGCCGCGCTGACCGCGCTGAAGACCGGCGCCGTCGACGCGTACATCCTCGACCAGAGCATCGCCGAGAAGAACGTCACCGACAACCCGGACGCCAAGCTCGTCGTCGTGAAGAGCTTCGTCACCGACGTGCCGCACGGGTTCGCGGTGAAGAAGGGCAACGCCGACCTGCTCAAGAAGGTCGACGACGGGCTCAAGCAGGTGATCTCCGACGGGACCTGGCTTAAGCTGCACCAGCAGTTCCTGCCGACCGCTCCGGTGCCGGCCGGGTTCCAGGGTTAGGAGAAGCATGAAGAAGACACTGGTCACGGCGCTCACCGCGACCTTGCTGGCGGCGCTCACGGCGTGCGGCGGCTCGGACGGCGGCGACGGCAAGACCCTGCGGGTCGGCACGCTGAGCGACTCGAAGCCGAACGCCTACCAGGAGAACGGCAACTACACCGGGTTCGACAACGAGCTGCTGAAGGCCATCGCGGCCAAGGAAGGCCTCAAGCTGGAGTTCGCCGCGACGGAGTTCTCGGCGCTGCTCGGCCAGGTCGCCAACGGCACGTTCGACATCGGCAGCTCGGCGATCTCCCAGACCGAGGCCCGCAAGAAGACCGTCGACTTCTCCGCGCCGTACAACTACCAGGCCCTCGGCATCGAAGCCAAGGAAACCGCCGGCATCACCGACGAGAACTCGTTGGCGGGCAAGCGGATCGGCGTCGTCCAGGGCACGGTGTCGGACACCTGGCTCGGCTCGAACGCGCCGACCGCGCAGGCCGTCCGCTTCCCGAACGACGCGGCCGCCCTCAACGCGCTCAAGACCGGCGCGATCGACGGCGCGGTGTTCGACCAGGCCACCGCCGAGGACTACGCGAAGAACAACGCCGACGCGAAGCTCAAGGTGACCAAGGCGATCACCACGACCATCCCGCACGGGTTCGCGTTCAAGAAGGGCAACACGGACCTGATCAACAAGATCAACGACGGCCTCAAGAAGGTCATCGCGGACGGCACCTGGGTCAAGGTGCACGACCAGTTCGAGCCCACCGCGCCCGTGCCCGCCGAGTTCAAGGCGGGGCAGTAGTCCACAATGGACGACTTCATCAACACCTTTCTCGACTGGGACTACATTTCCCAGGTCCTGCCGGACCTGCTGAAGACCGGCCTGCTGAACACGCTCGTCCTGTCGGTGTCCTCGGCGCTGATCGGCACCGTGGTCGGCATGCTGCTGGCCGTCATGGGCCTGTCCACCAAGTGGTGGCTGCGCTGGCCGGCGCGGATCTACACCGACATCTTCCGCGGGCTGCCGGCCATCCTGACGATCCTGCTGATCGGCCAGGGGCTCGGCACGCTCGCGCGGGACGTCGTCGGCACGAACCCGTACCCGATGGGCATCCTGGCGCTGTCCCTGATCGCCGCCGCGTACATCGGCGAGATCTTCCGGTCGGGCATCCAGAGCGTGGACAAGGGCCAGCTGGAGGCCAGCCGGGCGCTCGGGATGAGCTACTCCAAGTCGATGCTGCTGGTGATCATCCCGCAGGGCGTCCGGCGCGTGCTGCCGGCGCTGGTGAACCAGTTCATCGCGCTGGTCAAGGACTCCAGCCTCGTCTACGTGCTCGGGCTGCTGTCCGGGCAACGCGAGCTGTTCCGGATCGGCCAGGACCTCGCGGCCAACACCGGCAACCTCTCGCCGCTGGTCGCGGCCGGGGTGTTCTTCCTGGTGATCACCGTGCCGCTGACGCACCTGGTCAACTACATCGACAAGAAGCTCCGGACGGGCCGCAAGGTCCGGGTCGACGACCCGGACGACAGCGACCCGGTGGAGCTCAGCCCCGGCGGGAGGGTGACCACGTGGTGACGACGGCGGTGCGAACGTCCAGTGTGGAGCTTCGCGACATCCACGTCAGCTTCGGCACGCTGGAAGTCCTGCGCGGGGTCGACCTCAAGGTGCCCAGCGGCAAGACGACGTGCGTCATCGGGCCGTCCGGCTCCGGCAAGTCGACGCTCCTGCGGTGCGTGAACCGCTTGCAGGAGCCCGATTCCGGCGACCTGCTGCTCGACGGCGAGTCGGTGATCAAGGCCGACCCGGACGCGCTGCGCCAGCGCGTCGGCATGGTGTTCCAGCACTTCAACCTCTTCGGCCACCGGAGCGTGCTGGACAACATCGTGCTGCCGTTGCGCAGTGTGAAGAAGCTCGGCAAGGAGGAAGCGGCGGAGATCGCGCGCGCCCGCCTCGCCGAGGTCGGCCTCGCGGACAAGGCGCCGTACCGCCCGAGCGCGCTTTCGGGCGGTCAGCAGCAGCGCGTCGCGATCGCGCGGGCGCTGGCCATGGACCCCGAGGTGATGCTCTTCGACGAGGCCACCAGCGCGCTCGACCCCGAGCTGGTCAAGGGCGTGCTGAACCTGATGGCAGGACTGGCGGAGCGGGGTCTGACGCTGATCGTGGTCACGCACGAGATGGGGTTCGCCAGGAGCGTCGCCGACGAGGTGGCGTTCATGGACGCGGGGAAGATCGTCGAGCAGGGCCCGCCGGCCCGCCTCTTCGACGAGCCGCAAAGCCCGCGCCTGCAGCGGTTCCTGTCCCAGGTGCTCTGACGCCCGCGCTCAGAAGCCGTCCGGGACGCGCACTTCGCGGCCGATGCGGCGGGCTTCGGCCAGCAGCTCGTTGCGCCACCGGTCCCACAGCCCGGCCATCCTCGACGTGACGATCACCGCGTCCACGGACTGGTCGGGCAACGCCGTGCGCAGGCCCATGGTGTGGTGCCCGGTGTGCCGTCCCGACGCGGTCGCCTTCGCCAGCAGCGCGGCGTCGAAGTCCAGCAGGGCCGCGGGCGGCACGGCCGCCGGGATTTCCGCGCCGGCCCCGAGAACGGCGATCTTCGCGCCCGGCGGGAGGTGCCGCACGGCCTCGGCCAGCTCGGCCGCCACGTCCGTGTCGCGCGCCCGCTCCTGCCACTCCACCAGGGCGCGGTAGTCCTCTTCGTAGCTGATGAAGAGGTGCTTGACGGCCAGCGCCCAGCCGATCTCGACGACCGGCTCGCGATGCTCCGCCAGGAAGTGGAGCATGTTCTGGGCGAACTGTTCCCACAGGTCGAACTGCTCCCGCTCGTGCGGCAGGTCGACCACCCACGCGTCCTCGACGACCTCGAACCGCACGCCGTGGCGCGACAGCCGGAACCCGAGTTCGGTGTCCTCCCCGCCCCAGCCGTGGAACCGCTCGTCGAAGCCGCCCACCGCGCGGAAGTCGGCCAAGCGCAGCGAACAGTTGATGGTCCAGAACAGCCGCCAGGGCAGGAGATCGGTGCCGGCCTTGACGTTCATCAGCTGCTCGTGCCGGACGTCGCGGAAATCGGGGTCGTCGGCGTAGCGCGCGACGGTTTCCTCCGGCCCCAGCCGTTCCACGGCCTCGGTGACCCAGGACGTGTCCTTCTCCGGGCTGTACCCGTGCGCGTACCCGATGACCGCCCGGCGTTCGGTGTCCTGGCCGTGCGCCGCGAGGTGGCGCAGCAGGAGGTCGGTGCCGAACAGCGGCCCGGTATCCAGGAAGAACAGGATGGGTGCGGTGGCCAGCGCCGCCCCCGCGTTGCGCGCGGTCCCCGCCCGGAACCCGAGGTCCTCCTGGAAGTGGTACTTCACCCGCAGCCGGTCCGCGAAGGACTGGACCACTTCCGCCGTCGCGTCGGAGGACCCGTCGTCGGCGACGATCACCTCGAACTCGGCGGCAGGCAGCTGCTGCCGCGTGAGGTGTTCGAGGGTGGTGCGCAGCATGTCGCAACGGTTGTACGTGGGGATGACCACCGAAATCCGTGGGCGATCCTGGTCCGAAGTCATGGTGACCGACCGATCCTCTCCTGACTCGCGCGTCAAGAGCGTGGCACCGGCCGCGACGGCCAGGCGTCTCCGGAAATGCGGTCCGGCCCCGGGACGTCCTCCGGGTAGCCTGCGGGCATGGCGAGGATCGCGCGGCTGACGTACTACCCGGTCAAGGGGTGTGCCGGCACTTCGGTGCCGGTCGCCGAGGCCGGGACCGCCGGATTGGCCCACGACCGGGTCTTCCAGGTCGTCGCGCCCGACGGCGACTTCCGCAGCCAGCGCCGTTACCCGGTGCTCGCCGCGGTCCGGCCGCGGGTGCTCGGCGACCGGCTCGCGCTGTCCGCGCCGGGCCACGGCGACCTCGAGCTCGACATCCGCCGCGACGGCCCCCGGCACCCGGGTTCGACGTTTTCCTGGCAGGGCGAAGGCGTCCACCAAGGAGAAGCCGCGGCCGAGTGGTTCTCGGACCTGCTCGGCCTGCCGTCGGTGCTGATCGGAGTGGCGCCGGACCACGAACGCGTCACGAGCGGGGAAACGCCGGGCACGGCCGCCTTCGCCGACGGGCACGCGCTGCTCGTCGCGTCCGAGTCCTCTTTGGACGGACTGAACGCCCGCATCCTCGAACGCGGCGGCGAACCCGTGCCGATGGACCGCTTCCGCCCCAACGTCGTCGTCTCCGGCTGGCTCGAGCCGCACACCGAAGACGAGGTCCGCGCGATGGCGGCGGGCACCGCGGAGTTCGGCTACGCCAAGCAGTGCGTGCGCTGCACGGTGCCGATGGTCGACCAGGAGACCGGCGAGAAGGCCGGCCCGGAGCCGATCCGTACGCTGGCGACCTACCGGCGGCACGCCGACGGCGGCGTGGTCTTCGGGATGAAGGCCGCGGTGCTGCGCCCGGGTCAGCTGGCGGTGGGCGACGAGGTGATCGTGCACTCCTGGGCGGGCCCGAGCCCCAGCACCGCGGCCGCCGAACCGCCGTTGACGGCGACCGCGAGCCGCCCGGCCGAGTCGGTGTAGAGGACGCTCGCGCCGGCGGGGACGTCCGCGAACGTCCGCCCGAGCACCGTCGTGACCGCGACCCGCTCGCTGTGCACGGACACCGCCCCGGTCAGCCCGGACAGCTCGAGGTCGGCCGGCGTCGCGGCGAGCTGGACGTTGCCGAAGTGGTCGACCGTCAGCACCTCCGACACCAGCTTCCCGGGGAAGGCCGCGACGAACGGTTCCGGCATCGTGACCAGGTCGGTGACCGGGTCGCCGAACGCCGCGGGCTCGACCCCCAGCGCGAGGTGCGCGGCCGCGGGGGCGAAGACGTCCCGCCCGTGGAACGTCGCCGACGTGACCGGCAGCCGCAGCGACGGCTCGGCCAGCTCGTAGGCCGCCCGGACCCCGCCCAGCGCCTGCGC
>NZ_JAAGNB010001847.1:0-1106 GCF_010550475.1 Amycolatopsis sp. SID8362 | reverse complement strand
GCCATTGGAAGTGCGTCGGCACCAGGTGGTCCGGCAGGGTCTCGCGCAACGCCGCGCGCAGCTCGCCCGTGTCGGCCGGTGGCCCGGTCAGGAAGGCGACCAGCTCGTGGTCCCCGCCCGGCTGCCGCGGCCGGACGACGACGGCGACCTCGCCGAGCCCGCGGCCGAGGTCACCGAGGGCGAGTTCCGCTTCCGCCGGTTCGACGCGGAAGCCGCGCACCTTGGCCTGGTCGTCCGCGCGGCCGGTGCAGACGATCGAGCCGTCGGGCAGCGCGTAGCCGAGGTCGCCGGTGCGGTAGAGCCGGCCGGACGCGGTGTCCCGGAACCGTTCCGCGGTGAGGTCGGCGCGGCCGAGGTAGCCGTGTGCGAGGCACGTGCCTGCCGCGTACAGCTCGCCCGTGACGCCGGGCGGGACCCGGCGCAGGTCCGCGTCCAGGACGTGCAGCGCGGTGCCGTCGATCGGCGTGCCGATGGGCGGCAGGTCCGGGAAGCGTTCCGGCGGGCCGGTGAGCGCGTGGTGGGTGACGACGTGGGTTTCGGTGGGCCCGTACTGGTTTTCCAGCAGTACCCCCGGCACCGCGGCGCACAGCCGCCGGATCTCGTCGGTGATCCGCAACTGCTCCCCCGACGAGATGATGACCCGCAGGTCTTCGGGGTACGCACCCGAGGCCACCGCGGCCGAAGCGAGCTGCTGGAGCGCGACGTACGGCAGGAACACCCGCTCGACGCGGTGGGCCCGCATGAGCCGCAGCACCGCCGCCGGGTCGCCCCGGTCCGGGACCAGGCACAGCGTCCCGCCGAAGCACAGCGTCGCGAAGATCTCCTGGAACGACACGTCGAAGCTGAGCGGCGCGTACTGGAGCGTG
Organism: Amycolatopsis sp. SID8362; assembly: GCF_010550475.1. NCBI lineage: Bacteria > Bacillati > Actinomycetota > Actinomycetes > Pseudonocardiales > Pseudonocardiaceae > Amycolatopsis > Amycolatopsis sp. SID8362. The sequence goes on along the minus strand of NZ_JAAGNB010001847.1, from coordinate 240 downwards.
ACGGCGGCCCGGCCGCTCGCGGTCCGGTGCTGCCACGCCACCAGGTTGGCCAGGGCCCGGTGCGGCATGGCGACGCCCTTGGGCTGGCCGGTCGAGCCGGAGGTGAACAGCACGTACGCGGTGGCTTCCGGGCTGACGGTCCCGCTCGGCGGCTCGCCCGCCGGCCGCAGGAGTTCCGCCGCGGCCACGGTCCGCCGCTCGGGCAGCGCCGGGTGGGACCCGACGACCAGGTCCGGGTCC
>NZ_JAAGNB010001789.1:0-1632 GCF_010550475.1 Amycolatopsis sp. SID8362 | reverse complement strand
CGCCGCCGCGCGCGGGGTCGCCTCGGCCGCGTGGTCCAGGGCCGCGCGCTTGCCCGGCATGGTGACCGAGAGGCCCGCCCACTCCGGGCCGAGGCCGTCGACGAGCGCCGGGAGCTCCTCGGCGCCCGTCTCGATCCGCTCGTACGTCCAGCCGGTCAGGCCGAGCGCGGCGAACGCGGCGCCGTGCAGCACCGGGGACAGCGAGTGTGCCACCGGCTTGCCGAGCACCGCGGCCTTGCGGGGCTCAGATGACACCGCGATCCCTGGCCAGGTCGCGGTTCTTGTTGTGCTCGTCGTTGGTGACCGCGAAGCAGGACAGGCCGTTCTTCTCGCACTTGACGAAGTAGACCCAGTCCCCCGCCGCCGGGTGCACCGCGGCCTGGATCGCGTCCGCGCTCGGCACCGAAATCGGCGTCGGCGGCAGCCCGTTGATCTTGTACGTGTTGTACGCGCCGGACTTCACGCGGTCGCCCTCGTTGGTCAGCAGCGTCGGGCGGTCCAGCACGTAGTTGACCGTGGAGTCCATCTGCAGCCGCATGTTGATCGCCAGCCGGTTGTAGATGACCCGCGACAGCTTGCCGAAGTCGGCCTTGACCGCCTCGCGCTCGATGATCGACGCGATGATGAGCGTCTGGTACGGCGTCATGCCCGGGCCGGTCGACTGCGGGCTCAGCCCGGCGTTCTGGATCGCCTCGGTCGAGCTCTTCACCAGCTGCCCGAGGACCTCCTGCGCGTTCGCCCCGGGCCGGACGTCGTAGAGGCCCGGCGCGATCAGGCCTTCCAGCCTGCGGTCCTTGCGGTCGGCCTTGTTCGCCGGCTCGATCGCCCAGTCCGGCACGCCGAGCGTCTTCAGGTCCGCCCCGTCGACCGCCTTGCGGAAGTCGTCGGCGGACACGCAGGTGCTCTTGCCGTCGAGCTGCGCGCACGTCGCCTTCGCCAGCAGGCTGTACACGCCGGGCGTGACCTTGCCGTCGGGCTGGGTGATGTCGTCGAACTGCGTGTACGGCCGGATCTCCAGCTGGCCGACGCGCGACGCCGGCGCGGTGATCCGGTCGACCGCGCTGGCCCCGGACATGTGCGACTTCATGACGTAGAAGCCGTGCTGGATCCGGGCGAGCTTCGGGTTGTCCTCGCCGGCCTTCACGAACGCCTTGCCGCTGGCGACGATCCCGGCGGTGGCGAGCTTCGCGCCGATCGCCGACGTCGAGTCGCCGTCGTCGACCTGGAACAGCACGTCCCCGTCGCCGGCGCCGTCGAAGTCCTCGTAGCCGAAGAACTTGGTGAAGCCGTAGTAGGCGCCGCCGGCGAGCAGGGCGATCACCGCGATCGCGGCGACCCAGCCCAGGAAGCGCTTGCCCCTCTTCTTCTTGCGGGGCTTCGCCGGCTCGTCCTCGTAGTCGTCGTAGTCCTCGTCGTACCCGGCCTCGTCGTAGTCGTCTTCGTACTCGTCGTAGTCCGCGTACTCGTCGTCCTCGTCGAAGAACTCGTCGGGTTCTTCGTGGGCCGGCTCGACCGGGGCCTGCGCCGGGATGATGTCCGTGGGCGGGTCGTCGCGCACCGGCGGGGGCGGCGGACGGCGCCGCCGCGGCGGCTCGGCACCGGGTTCGGGCACGCCGACAGAGCGGTCACCCG
>NZ_JAAGNB010001742.1:0-1450 GCF_010550475.1 Amycolatopsis sp. SID8362 | reverse complement strand
CCGGGCGCGCTCGGCCCGGTCGCGCCGCCCGGAGTTCGCGTGCTGCCGGTGCGTGGTGGGCCTGGGGAACAGCGCCGCGTGCTGCTCGCGCATCTGCCCGGGGTGGTGCCGGACCCCGTGGCCCGCGTGGCCGCCGCCTTGCGAGCGGCCGCGCTGGAGACGGACGCCGGGGAGTAGGCAGGCACGGGTCGTGAGTGTTCAGTCGGGTTCTAACCCGACCAAACACTCACGAGCAGCCGGGGCAGGCTTCCTTCTTCGGGACCGCCATCGGCACCACGCGCATCGCCGCGCCGGCCATCGCCGCGTTGCCCACGTGGTCCTGGCCCGCCGCCAGCGTCGAGGCCAGGTGGGACGGGACCGTCTTCGCGCTGCCGTCCATCGCCGTCTTCGCGGCCTGTGCGTTGCCGATCACCGCGGGCACCAGGACGAGCTTCTGCTTCCCCTTGTCCGAAGCCGCGGCCGTGCGGAGCTCCTGGGCCGTGACCGGGACGGCGGGCTTGGTCTGCGGGGGCATCAGTTCAGGCATGCGCACTCCCGTTGTCCGTCAGGAGTTCAGCGTACCGGCCCAGCTCCGCCGGGCGGAACAGCCGCGCCTCGCGCTGGAACTGGCGGGAGACGCCGCGCACCACGTGGCGCATCCCGATGGCGCCGCTGCCGGCGTCGGCCGCCGCCAGTGCCGCCGTGCGGGCCGCCGCCGTGATGCCCGCGCCCGTCATGTCCAGGCGGCACAGCACATCCACGTCGACGTCCGGTGCCAGCGGGGCTTCCGGCGGGAACGCCAAGTGCCACAGGCGGCGGCGCTCCGCCACGCTCGGGCGGGGGAAGTGGACGACGAAGTGGAACCTGCGGGTGAAGGCCGGGTCGATGTTCTCCTTGAGGTTGCTCGTCAGGATGATCAGGCCGTCGCTCGCTTCCAGGCGCTGCAACAGGTACCCGACCTCCAGGTTGGCGTACCGGTCGGTGCCCTGCTTGACCTCGCCGCGCTTGCCGAACAGGGCGTCGGCCTCGTCGAAGAGCAGGACCGCGTGGCTGTCCTCCGCCTGGCGGAACACCTCCTCCATGTTCTTCTCCGTCTCCCCCACCCACTTCGACACCACCTGCGCGAGGTCCACCTTCAGCAGCTCCAGGCCCAGGATCCCGGTGACGACCTCGGCCGACATCGTCTTGCCCGTGCCCGGTTCGCCGGTGAACATCGCCTTGACGCCGCCGGTCGTCGTCTTGCGGGCGAAGCCCCAGTCCTCCGCGATGCGGGGCCACGCGCGGAACGCCGACGCGATCTCCTCGATCTGGGCCAGCTGCGCGTCCGGCAGGACCAGGTCCGCCAGCCCGCGGCGCGGGGTGATCGACTGCACCGCGCCGCTGGACCGCCCCCGGGTCACCGTGGCGATCGCGGGCTCGACGTGGTCGGTGACCGGGTGGCCGGCGCCGGACAATCGCGCGCCGGTGTCGG
>NZ_JAAGNB010001687.1:0-3698 GCF_010550475.1 Amycolatopsis sp. SID8362 | reverse complement strand
GCGGTGCGCTCGGCGTCGATGCGCGCGGCCAGCAACGCGACGTTCGGCGGCAGGCTGACCTGCCGCCCGGCGGCGTCCGGACCGCACGGTCCGCTGTGGAACAGCCAGACCGGGCGCTCGGCCAGCGCCCGGGCGTTGCGCTCCAGCAACCGGACCGCCTCCGGCCGCCACCGGCCGTAGTACAGGGCACTGCCGACGACGACCGCGGCGTAGTCCGCCACCCCGGCGACGTCGGCGGCGTCGCGCACGTCCACGGTCAGGCCGGTCCCGCCGAGCTCGGCGGCGATCACCTCGGCGATCTGCCGGGTTCCGCCGTGACGCCCGGCGTAGGCGACGAGGACCAGGGACATCGTCCCATTGTCGGCCCTGGCGGACCGGACCGCGGCGCGGGCCGGTCACGATCCGCCATACGGGCGCACCCGCGTTGCTCTTCGTGGGCTCGCGGGTCCCTCGTTCACTCTCCCGTGCGCGCGGGTGGCAAGAACGCCGGACGCAGCGCGGGATCAGGCTCGTCGTAGTAGCGGTGGAACACCGCGGTCTGGCCACCGGACACCGGCGGCACGATCCAGCTCCAGTCGGCCGGGCACCGGCGGCCCGCCCGCTCCTCGCGCTCGAGGTGGGCCAGGAACCGCCGCGACTCCGTGTGGTGGTCGGCGATGGTCACGCCGGCGGCGTCGAACGAGTGCTGGACCGCCAGGGTCAGCTCGACCAGCGCCCGGTCGCGCCACAGCGTGCGCTCGGACGTCGTCGGCAGGCCCATCAGCTCGGCGACGACCGGCAGCAGGTCGTAGCGCTGCTCGTCGGCCAGGTTCCGGGCGCCGATCTCGGTGCCGAGGTACCAGCCGTTGAACGGCGCCGCGGGGTAGGTGACCCCGCCGATCTCCAGCGGCATGTCGCTGATCGCCGGCACCGCGTGCCAGCGCAGGCCGAGGCCGGCGAGCCAGCGGTGGTCGGGGTGGGTGAGCGGGACCTCCAGCACGGCGTCCGGCGGCAGCGTGAACAGCCGCGGTTCCCCGGGCAGCGCCTCGACCAGCAGCGGGAGGACGTCGAAGGACCCTTTTCGCTCCGGCGGGCGCCAGCCGAGTCTTCGCACCCGTTCGGTGAACCCGGCGTTGCGGGGGTCGCCGAGGACCGAGCCGTCGTCGAGGCGGTACCCGGCGTAGCGGATCAGCTGCTCGTTGTGGATGCGCGGCCCCGGTTTTCCGGGCGTGTCCGGCGCGAAGACGGTGACCGTCGGGCGGATCCGCCCGCCGCGGGTGGCCTGGCGCAGGTGGGCGACGCATTCGCCGGCGATCGCCGCGGGGTCGGTGACCCGCCGCCGGTCGCGGACGCGGAGGCCGCGCCAGTACAGCCTGCCGATGCAGCGGGCCGAGTTGCGCCACGCGAGGCGCGCGCCGTACGCCAGCTCGGCCGCGGTGTGGCGGTAGGTACCCGTTTCGGCGATTTCCGCGCGTACCTCGGCGAGGCGGGTTTCGAACCGCGCGTCCGCTTCCGCGGCACCCTCCGCGAACACCCGGTCCAGGAATTCTTCCGCTTCCGCGGAATTGACGCTCTGTTCCCCCGAGACGCGCTGAGGGTAAAGCGGCAGCGGCGCCGTCACCCGCTCAGGTGTAACGGTCACCGCTTCTCCCCACTCTCCGGAATCGTGATCTGCACCCCGACGAAAAGGTTCACCGTTCCTCCGATGGTCGCCGACGACGAGCCGGTCCTGGAGGTACTGCCGCCCCCGGCACCTCCGGCCAGGCCGGGGAGAGTACCCCACGATCCGGGCGCCGCACTCCCCCGATCGCGAATTCCATCCCGGTAATCCCCGAATGCGGCTTCGGCCAGGGAAAACCCCGGAGAAAAAACTGCTACCAAGCGTCATTCGGACATGGCGCAGCGCATTTCCGGTCAATCGATCACTGGGGACACCGTGGCCACCGTGATCCTTTCCCCGTGGCCACCTTTCGTCTTTTCGAGGGCTTTCGCCGAACGGCCTTTCCGGGCCGCGGTCCCCCGTGTATCAGCGCGCTCGCGCGCGACGTTAGAGTCGCGTGCGTGAGCCGGATTCCCGTGGTCCTCGTCGCCGGGTTCCTCGGCGCGGGCAAGACGACGCTGCTCAACCACCTGCTCGCCAACCGCGAGGGCGCCCGGGTCGGCGTCGTGGTCAACGACTTCGGCCAGGTGAACGTCGACGCGCTCGCGGTCGCCGGCCAGGTCGACACCATGGTTTCGCTCGGCAACGGCTGCCTGTGCTGCGCCGTCGACGCGAGCGGCCTCGACGCGATGCTCGCGCTGCTCTCCTCGGCCGAGGCGGGCATCGACGTCATCGTGGTCGAGGCCAGCGGCATCGCCGAGCCCCGCGACCTCATCCGGCTGATGATCGCCAGCGAGAACCCGGACATCCGCTACGGCGGGCTCGCCGAGGTCGTGGACGCGGCCGAGTTCGAAGCCGCCCGCGAGCGCCACCCGGAACTGGCCGACCACCTGCGCCTGGCCGACCTCGTGGTGCTGAACAAGGCCGACCGGGTGTCCGCCGAAGCGCTCGCGAAGCTCACGGCGGTCGTCGAAGAGCTGGCGCCGGGCCGTCCCCTGCTGGTCACCGAGCACGGCCGCGTCGACCCGAGGCTGTTCTTCGACCCCGAACCCCGCGGCGAGCGCGTCGGCCAGCTGTCGTTCGACGACCTGCGCGAGGAGCACGACCACGCCCAGCACCTGCACGCGAGCTACCAGACGGTCACGTTCACGGCGGCGACGCCGCTGGCGCCCCGCGCGTTCGTGGACTTCCTGGAGCGCCGCCCGGCCGGGCTCTACCGCATGAAGGGGCAGGCCGACTTCGGCGTCGATTCGCGCTTCCACCTGCACACGGTCGGCGGCTTCGTGCAGCTGGCGCGGTCGCCGTGGCCCGCGCGTGAGCCGCGCCGGACCGAGCTGGTGCTGATCGGCGCCGGCCTCGACACCGACGCCGTGCTGGCCGACCTGGAGCGCTGCGTGGCCCCGGACCCGTCGGTCGTCGACGAGCGCGGCCTGCTGCACATCCTCCGCTACCTCCCCGACCAGGCCTGACACGCCGACGACCGGCAAATGCGCTCCCGACCCGCCCGGGCCGACGGACACTGACGCCCATGACGACCACCGCGGTGAGCACACCCCGCTGGTACCGGGTCGGCGTGCTGCCCGAAGACGTCCCCCTGGCCCACCTGATGACCCGCTCCGGCGACCTCCGCTACCGCCGCACGGCCTGCGGCGAGCGCGAATCCCGCAGCTGGAAACCGGTCGACTTGACGACGGCCGAGCTGACGCCCTGCCCGGGGTGCGTCGCCACGTTGTCCGGCGCGCCGGCGGACGGTGCGGACCGCGCCCAGCTGTCCCTGGACTTGGGCGTCTAGCCGGCGCGTGAAGAGACGGTGGGGGTGGCTCGCGGGCGCCGTGCTGCTGCTCGCGGCGTCGGTGTCGGCCGTCGTCTGGGGAACGCCGTTCATCGGTTCGTGGTCGGAGAAGACGCGCGACGTCGTCGAGGCGTTCAGCTGGGTCTTCGCCATCGGCACCCCGGTGGTGGCGGTGGCGGTGTGGGCCGGCCAGGGCATCCGGGGGCCGCGCCGGAAGCCGCCGGGGCTCTCGGGCCGCGCCCTGCACCTGGTGTCCGGTGCGCTGCCGACCCCGCGGCACACCACCCTCGGGCAGCTGCGCGTGAAGCGGGCGATCGCGTCGCCGTC
>NZ_JAAGNB010001630.1:0-2275 GCF_010550475.1 Amycolatopsis sp. SID8362 | reverse complement strand
CCGCCGCCTCCGTCGGGGTCGACGCCGGGCTGAAGTGGCCGAACGACGTCCTCGTCGGCGGCGCCAAGTGCGCCGGGATCCTCGCCGAAGCCGTCGCCGGCGCCGAGCCGTCGATCGTGCTCGGCATCGGCCTCAACGTCCTCCCGCTCGGCGACGTCACGCCGGGGCCCGGCGGGCTGCCCGCGACCTCGCTCGCCGAGCAGGGCGCGACCACCACCGACCGCACCGACGTCGCCGTCGCGCTGCTCACCGGGTTCGCCGACCTCGAACGGCGCTGGCGGCTGGCCGGCGGCGACCTCACCGAAGCCGGGCTGCTCGGCGACTACCGCGCCCACTGCACGACCCTCGGACAGGACGTCGAGGTCCAGCTGCCGGACGGGACGTCGCTGACCGGGCGCGCGGCCGACATCGACGCCGCCGGGCAGCTGCAGGTCGACATGGCGGGCGGGCAGCGGCACACCGTGTTCGCGGGTGACGTGGTGCACGTCCGCCCGGCCTGATTTCTCGGGGCGTTGCACTCACCGGCCGGGCGTCTCGCCGGTACGGTGAAGCGACATCGCCGCACCGACCTTGGGAGCGTCCGCCGTGGCTTATCCGGACGATTTGCTCAGCGAGCAAGAGCACGTCGTGGTGCACAGTCACCCGCACTTCAAGATGCTGATCTTCCCGACGCTCGCGTTCCTGGTCACCCTGGGCGCCGGCAGCTGGCTCGCGATCCTCGCGAAGGACGCCGGCTCGCCGTGGAACACGGTCGGGCTGATCGCCATCGCGGTCGTCGCGCTCGTGCTGATCGTGTGGCTGTTCCTGGCCCCGCTGGTGCGCTGGCGGACCACCCACTTCATCGTGACGACCGACCGCCTCATCGCCCGCGAGGGCGTGCTCAAGCGCACCGGCATCGACATCCCGATGGGCCGCATCAACAGCGTCCAGTTCGAGCACGGCCTGCTGGACCGGGTGTTCGGCTGCGGCACGCTGATCATCGAGTCCGCGTCGGACGAGCCGCTGCGGTTCGAGGACATCCCGCACGTGGAGAAGGTGCACACGGTGATCTACCGCGAGGTCAACGACAACCCGTACGACGACTACCGCCCGGGCACCCAGCAGCAGACCACGCCGCTGCCGCCCCAGGGTGGCGGGCACCCGCCGCGCGGCGAGCGACGCCGCTGATGGGCACGCGCGAACTGGGCCTGCCGGAGCGGTCGCCCGCGGCGGGCGAGCTGCCGGAGCGGGTCACGATCTGGGAAGTCGGCCCGCGGGACGGCCTGCAGAACGAGAAGACGATCGTCCCGGTCGAGGTCAAGCTGGAGTTTCTCGACCGGCTCGCCGGCGCCGGGCTGACCACGCTGGAGGCGACCAGCTTCGTGCACCCCAAGTGGGTGCCGCAGCTCGCCGACGCCGAGCAGCTGCTGGCCGGGCTCGACCGCCGCGAAGGCGTCCGCTACCCGGTGCTGGTGCCGAACGAAAAGGGCCTGAACCGGGCCCTGGACGCCGGTGTCGAGCACATCGCCATCTTCGCCAGCGCGACGGAGACGTTCGCGCGCAAGAACCTGAACTCGTCGCTGGACGAGCAGTTCGCGATGTTCGAGCCGGTCGTCACGCGGGCCCGGGAAGCAGGCGTGGACGTGCGCGGGTACCTCTCGATGTGCTTCGGCGACCCGTGGGAGGGCGTCGTGCCGGCGAAGCAGGTCGCCGACGCGGGGCGCCGCCTGCTGGACATGGGGTGCTCGCAGCTGTCGCTGGGCGACACCATCGGCGTCGCGACTGCCGGCCAGGTCGAAAACCTGATCGGGCTGTTCGGCGATGTCGGTACTTTGGCCGTGCACTTCCACGACACCTACGGTCAGGCTCTCGCGAACACGCTGGCGGCGCTCCGATGTGGAGTGTCGACTGTGGACTCTTCGGCGGGCGGGCTGGGTGGCTGCCCGTACGCGGAGTCGGCGACCGGGAACCTGGCCACCGAGGATCTCGTGTGGCTGCTCGACGGCCTCGGGGTCGAAACCGGGGTCGACCTCGACGTGCTGGTGGCGGCCAGTTCCTGGATGGCGGGACAGCTCGGGCGCCCGAGCCCGTCCCGCGTGGTCAACGCGCTGAGCTGACGCGGACCACGGTGCACGACCGAGCCGGAGGATGTGGGTGACGGAGCCTTCCGAGGCGGGCGAGGACGACCTCGACACGGGGCCGGTGCGACTGCCCGGCGGGTACGAGGACGCCCCGACGCCGCCTTCGGGCAGCCCGGCCGCGTGGCCGCACGCCGTGTCGCCGCTGCTGCCGCCGT
>NZ_JAAGNB010001582.1:0-3169 GCF_010550475.1 Amycolatopsis sp. SID8362 | reverse complement strand
CAGACCGCCACGGTGCTCGGGCACGCCTCGGCCGAGGCGGTCGACGTCACCCGCGCCTTCGACGAGCTCGGCTTCGACTCGCTCACCGCGGTCGAGCTGCGCAACCGCCTGGACGGCGCGACCGGCCTGAAGCTGCCGGCGACGCTGGTCTTCGACTACCCGACCCCGGCCGCGCTGGCGGCGCACCTGGTCGCCGAGCTGAGCGGGACCGGCTCGGCCGGGCCGGAGCTCCTGCCGCCGCCGTCGGCCGGGGCCCACGCCGACGACCCGATCGTGATCGTCGGGATGAGCTGCCGGTTCCCCGGCGGCGTCCGCTCACCGGAAGACCTGTGGACGCTGGTGTCCGAAGGCACCGACGCGATCTCGGAGTTCCCCGCCGACCGCGGCTGGAACCTCGAAGCGCTGTACCACCCGGACCCCGACAACCCGGGCACCTCGTACGTCCGCGAGGGCGGCTTCCTGCACGACGCACCGGAGTTCGACGCCGGGTTCTTCGGCATGAGCCCCCGCGAAGCGCTCGCCACGGACTCCCAGCAGCGGCTGCTGCTGGAGTCGTCCTGGGAAGCGCTGGAGCACGCCGGGCTCGACCCGGCCGCGCTGCGCGGCAGCCGGACCGGCGTGTTCGTCGGCGTGATGTACAACGACTACGTCCAGACCCTGCAGGGCACCCCGGACGTGGAAGGCTTCCAGGGCAACGGGAGCGCGCCGAGCGTGGCCTCCGGCCGCGTGGCCTACGCGCTGGGCCTGGAGGGGCCCGCGGTCACCGTCGACACCGCCTGCTCGTCGTCGCTGGTGTCGCTGCACTGGGCCGCGCAGGCGCTGCGGGCGGGGGAGTGCGGCCTCGCGCTCGCCGGCGGCGTGACCGTCATGTCCTCGCCGGGCGCGTTCATCGGGTTCTCCCGGCAGCGCGGGCTCGCCCCGGACGGCCGTTCGAAGTCCTTTTCGGACTCCGCCGACGGCGTCGCGTGGTCCGAGGGCGTCGGCGTCCTCGTGCTGGAGCGGATGTCCGACGCCCGCCGCAACGGCCACGAAATCCTGGCCGTGGTCAAGGGAACGGCGGTCAACTCCGACGGCGCGTCCAACGGGCTGACCGCCCCGAACGGCCCGTCGCAGCAGCGGGTCATCCGCCAGGCGCTCGCCACCGCCGGCCTGGCACCGTCCGAAGTGGACGCCGTCGAGGCGCACGGCACGGGCACCACCCTCGGCGACCCGATCGAAGCGCAGGCGCTGCTGGCGACCTACGGGCAGGACCGCGAAGAGCCGCTGTGGCTCGGCTCGGTCAAGTCCAACTTCGGGCACACCCAGGCCGCGGCGGGCGTCGCGGGCGTGATCAAGATGGTCATGGCGCTGCGCCACGGCGTCCTCCCGCGCACCCTGCACGTCGACGCCCCGTCGTCCCAGGTGGACTGGGATGCCGGTGCCGTCGAACTGCTCACCCGGCCGCGGCCGTGGCCGGAGACCGGCCGCCCGCGCCGCGCCGGCGTTTCGTCGTTCGGCATCAGCGGCACCAACGCGCACACGATCCTCGAGCAGGCCCCCGAGCAGCCGCTGGTGGTGGACGCCGTGCCGGCCGGGGCCGTGGTCGTCCCGTGGCCGGTGTCGGGCAAGAGCCCGGCCGCGGTCCGGGCGCAGGCCGCGCGGCTGCTGTCGTTCGTCGAGGACCGCCCGGAGCTGACCCCCGCGGACGTCGGGTTCTCGCTGGCCACCACGCGGTCGGCGTTCGGCTCCCGCGCGGTGGTGAGCGGCCGGACCCGCGCCGAGCTGCTCGAACTGCTCTCGGCGCTCGCCGACGGCGGCGAGCCCGCCGGCCTGGTCACCGGGTCGGCCACCGGCACCCCGCCGGTCGCGTTCCTGTTCTCCGGCCAGGGTTCCCAGCGGGCCGGCACGGGCCGGGAGCTTTACGAGCGTTACCCCGTCTTCGCCGAAGCGCTCGACGCGGTCACCGCCCGCCTGGACGCCGAACTCGGCTGCTCGCTGCGGGACGTCCTCTTCACCGAGGACGGGCCGCTCGACGAGACCGCGTACACCCAGCCCGCGCTGTTCGCGCTCGAAGTCGCGCTGTTCCGCCTGGTGGAGTCGTGGGGCCTGAGCCCGGACCACGTGGCCGGGCACTCCGTCGGCGAGGTCACCGCGGCGTACGTCGCCGGGGTGCTGTCGCTGGCGGACGCGTGCACGCTGGTGTCGGCCCGGGGCCGCCTGATGCAGGCGCTCCCCGCGGCGGGCGCGATGGTTTCGCTCGTGGCCACCGAAGCGGAGGTCGCGGCCGAACTGGCCGACGGCGTCTCGATCGCCGCGGTCAACGGACCGGCCGCGGTCGTCATCTCCGGCGAAGAGGCCGCCGTGCTCGCGGTGGCGGCGAAGTTCGCCAAGGCCAAGCGCCTCAAGGTGTCCCACGCGTTCCACTCGGCGCTGATGGACCCGATGCTCGGCGAGTTCCGCGCGGTTGTCGCGGGCCTGACCCTGAACGAGCCGGTCATCCCGGTCGTGTCCACGGTGACCGGGGAACCGCTGACCGCCGGGCAGCTCACGTCCCCGGAGTACTGGGTGGAGCAGGTGCGCCGCCCGGTCCGCTTCGCCGACGCCGTCCGCGCGCTCGCCGGGCTCGGGGTCCGCGGTTTCCTGGAGGTCGGCCCGGACGCCGTCCTCGCCGCGATGGCCGCGGAAAGCCTCGGCGCGGACGAGTTCGTCGTCCCGCTGCTGCGCAAGGGCCGCGACGAAGAGCAGTCCGTCGCCCAGGCACTGGCGCGGCTGCACGTCCGCGGCGTCTCGCCCCGCTGGGACGCGGTCTTCGCGGGCACCGGGGCCCGGCGGGTCACCCTGCCGACCTACGCCTTCCAGCACGAGCGGTACTGGCCCCGGGCGGCCGCGGCGCCGTCCGGCGACATCGGGGCCCTCGGCCTCGACGCCACCCGCCACCCGATGGCCGGCGCGGCCGTGGAGCTGCCCGACTCGGGCGGGTTCCTGCTGACCGGCCGGCTCTCCGCGCAGACCCAGCCCTGGCTCGCCGAACACGTCGTGCGGGGAGTCACCTTGCTGCCCGGCACGGCGTTCCTGGAGCTGGCGATCCGCGCGGCGGACCAGGTCGGCTGCGCCTCGGTCGACGAACTGACCCTCGAGGCGCCGCTCGTGCTCCCCGAGCGCGGCGGCACGCAGGTCCAGCTCGTCGTCG
>NZ_JAAGNB010001537.1:0-807 GCF_010550475.1 Amycolatopsis sp. SID8362 | reverse complement strand
GGAGCCTGTCGCACCGGACGGCGCTCCGGTTCCGGCTCGGGCGGCAGCGGACCGGGGCGGTTCGCCCACGAGTCGAACAGCAGGATCAGGCCCGCGAAAACCGCGCAGCCCAGTCCCAGCATGATGTTGACCAGGGAACCGAGGATTCCGGCGACCAGCAGCACCGGCAGCACGGCCATCAGGCAGTACGGGTCGATCCGGCCGAATTTCCGGCGTGACGGGCCCTCGCGCGAGCTCACCTCGCGGCCCCCGGCTTCCTCCTCGGCATTCTTGCAGTATGCAGCGTCCGGCCCGGCGGGGCCACCTCCCCCCGCAGGGCCGTCTCGACCTCGGCGGCGGTGAGCCGCCTCGGGCCGACGTAGTACAGGACCGCGCCGGACGGCAGTTCCGCGTCCCAGGCCGGGTTGACCTCCAGGTTCGCGCCGGTGCGCACGGCCAGCACGGTCGCGCCGTACGAGCGGCCGAGCGCGAGGCGGCAGTGTTCGGCGGGGAGCGGGCCGAGGGACTCCGGCAGCGTGACCGAGAACGTGTCGGCGCCCCCGGCCGTCATCAGCTCGGCGTAGACCTCGGTGATGCCCGGGGACGTCAGCTCCTCGGTCACCATCCGGGGCGTGTGCCACTGCACGCAGCGGATCCGCGGGTCGACGTACCGGACCAGCTCGGCGCGCTCGAGGTCCCGCAGGGTCACCACGACGTGCGCGGACGTCGTCGCGTGGTCCACCGTCACCGCGACCGCCAGCGCGGCGTTGTCGTCGGCCACGTCGACCAGGACCGCGGCGGCGCGCGCCACGCCCGCCCTGGCCAGGA
>NZ_JAAGNB010001489.1:0-1024 GCF_010550475.1 Amycolatopsis sp. SID8362 | reverse complement strand
GCAGCGCCGTGCCGAGCAGCCCGTTGGCCACGGCGACGCCGAACCGCCGCACCGGTCCCAGCAACCCCAGCAGGCCCAGCAGCACCGCCAGGCCGATCAGGGCGAGCAGCACGCGGGGCCGTCCCGCCGGGCTCAGCAACGCCCAGGGCACGGCGAACGGCGCCACCGGGACGGCCAGCACCGCGCCCAGCACGGCGTAGGGCAGGCCGCGATAACCACCGGGGTGCAGCAGGGACTTCACGAAACCGGGCATGCCGCGACCCTAGGGCGGCCGGAGTGGCGCACGCCTCCCTCCGGGGAGCCAGATCCTGGTCACAACCGGTTAGCGAGCGTTAGCAGCGGCCTCCTACACTCGGGACGTGGCAGACCGACCCCTGATCGCCCCCAGCATCCTGTCCGCGGACTTCGCCCGGCTCGGCGACGAGATCGCCGCCGTCGCGGCCGGCGGGGAGACCCGCGCCGACTGGGTCCACGTCGACGTCATGGACGCGCACTTCGTGCCCAACCTGACCCTCGGCCTCCCCGTCGTGAAGGCACTGCTGAAGAGCACCGACGTGCCGATCGACTGCCACCTCATGATCGAGGACCCGGACCGCTGGGCGATCGGCTACGCCGAGGCCGGCGCCTACAACGTCACCGTGCACGCCGAGGCCGCGAAGGACCCGATCGCGCTGGCGAAGAACCTGCGCGCCGCCGGGGCGAAGGCCGGGCTGTCGCTCAAGCCGGGCACCGCGCTCGAACCGTGGCTCGATGCGCTCAAGCACTACGACACGCTGCTGGTGATGTCGGTCGAGCCGGGCTTCGGCGGCCAGTCGTTCATCGCCGACGTGCTGGAGAAGGTCCGCACCGCGCGGCGGCTGGTCGACACCGGCCACCTCAAGCTGGTCGTCGAGATCGACGGCGGCATCAACGCCGACACCATCGAGCAGGCCGCGGAGGCGGGCGTCGACTGCTTCGTCGCCGGGTCCGCCGTCTACGGCGCCGGCGACCCGGGCAAAGCGGTCGCCGCGCTGCGCGAGCAGGC
>NZ_JAAGNB010001443.1:0-1618 GCF_010550475.1 Amycolatopsis sp. SID8362 | reverse complement strand
CGCCCGCAGCCCCGCCGTCACGATCGCCTGCTGGGCCCGGGAAGTGCTGGGGTACAACGGGAACAGCTGCGGCATCGCGCGCGTCAGGTGCGGCGCGGTCCGCGTCATCATGATGCCCCGCTCGACCGCGCTTTCGTGCGCCAGGCCCAGTTCGCCGTGCGCGAGGTACCGCAGGCCGCCGTGCACGAGCTTCGACGACCAGCGTGACGTCCCGAACGCGAGGTCGTGCGCCTCCACGAGCGCCACTGACAGCCCGCGGGAAGCCGCGTCCAGCGCGATGCCCGTGCCGGTGACGCCGCCGCCGACCACGACGACGTCGACGCGCTCGCCCGCGGCCAGCTCGGTGAGCTCGCGGTCGCGGCGGCGCGCGTTGAGGGAGCCGGACGTCACGGCTTCAGCGCCGCGTCGAGCACGTGCGTGAACTCCGCCAGCAGCGCCGCTTCGCCGACGTCCGCCGTGGCCGGCCGCAGCGAGAACGCGAACGACTGGACCACGAGCAGCACCGCCCGCGACTGCGCCGCGACCGGGGCGCGCCGGATCGAGCCGTCCTGGTGGCCGGCCGCCAGGAGGTGGTGCAGGGCCTGCTCGGCGAACTTCTGGGTCGCGCCCAGCCGCTCCACGATGTAGGGCAGCACGAGCTCGGGGTCGACGTCGAGCAGCGTGCGGAACAGCGGGTCGGCCGACAGTCCGCGGACGCCGGCCGAAGCGATGATCACGAGCCGCTCGCGGCTGTTCGCGGCGTCGGCGCCGCGCTCGCTCGCGGTCTGCAGCAGCCCGCTGAATTCGCGGGTCATCAGGGCCGCGAGCACGCTGCGGACGTCGGGGAAGCGGCGGTAGACCGTCATCCGGCTGACGCGGGCGGTGCGGGCGATTTCGGCGAGTGTGGTGCGGCGCACACCGACGGCCAGCACGCACGAGCGCGCGGCGTCGAGCAGCACGTCATCGGCCACTCTGGTCGCCGTCTGACGGCTGCGGGTGTCCGCGAGCGCGGAGGATCCCGCCGCCTGTGTGGTGTGACGTTTCACGTCCATATGTCACACTGTAGTCGTGAACGCGCTCATTGACCACCGTCTCCGCCGGTCCTGGACCGCGGAAGCCGCCGACGCCGCCCAGCTGCCCGCGCGGGCGGCCAAGTGGCTTGAACAGCGTATCGGCCAGGTGGCGCCCGGTGCTGCCCCCGCGAGCGAAATGCCGGTGGAAATACCGTCACGGAAACTGGACGAGTCTGCTGCCGCCGCGTTGTCGGAAGTGGTCGGCGCGGAGAACGTGCTGGTGGACGACGCCGCGCGGCTGGCGAGGGCGACCGGGCTGTCCTACCTCGACCTGCTGCGCCGCCGGTCGTCGCTCGAATTCCCGGTGCCCGACGCCGTCGTGCTCCCCGCGGACCCGGACGAGGTCCAGGCGGTGCTCGGCGTCTGCGTGCGGCACGACATCGGGGTCGTCCCCTTCGGCGGCGGCACGTCGGTGGTCGGCGGCGTCGCGGCGCTGCGCGGCGGCAAGGCGGCGGTGATCGCGCTCGACCTCGTCCGGCTCGACGCGCTGGTGTCGGTCGACGCCGAGTCGCGCATCGCCGTGCTGCAGGCCGGCGTCCGCGGGCCCGAGGCCGAGCGCCTCCTCG
>NZ_JAAGNB010001391.1:0-1784 GCF_010550475.1 Amycolatopsis sp. SID8362 | reverse complement strand
CGGGGCGCCCGAATGCGTGTTCGGCGCGGGCGGCGCGGTGCTCGTGGAGCACACCGTGCGCGAGGGGGGCGCGCGGCGCACGGCGATGCGGGCCGTCGACGGCACCGGACGGCCGTTGTGGTCGCGCGACTTCGACACCGAAGTGTTCGTGGCCGCCGACCCCCGCGCACCCAGGTTCGCGCTGTCGGGGGCGGCGCGGTTCGAGCTCTTGGACGCGGGCGGCCGCGTGACCGAGGGGCGCGACGACGTCGTCAGCGCGTCCTTCACGGCCGGCGGGGAGCTGGTGACGGTGCTGGTCAGCGGCGCCGTGACGCGATCCTGAAATTTCTGCGAAGGTGTGTCCAAGGGGCCGGTCGCCGTTCGTAGTGCTCGCGTACGGCAACCGAGACACCGGAGGACACCGTGAAGTACATGCTGCTGATCAACGCCGCGACGAACGCCGACGGCGAGGCCGTCTCGCAGTGCACGTTCGAGGACTGGCAGGTCTACGACAAGTCGGTGAAGGACGCCGGCATCTTCGTCACCGGCCACTCGCTGGCCGACCTGACCACGGCGACCACGGTCCGGGTCGACGACCGCGGGGAGCGGGTCGTCACCGACGGCCCGTTCGCCGAGTCGCGGGAGGTGCTCGGCGGGTACTACGTCATCGACGTGCCCGACCTCGACGTCGCCCTCGACTGGGCGGCGCGCTGCCCGGGCGCGCGTGACGGCGGGTCGATGGTGGTGCGCCCGGTCGCGACGTTCGAGGACTGACGTGGGGGACGGGGCCGCGGCGGTCGAAGCGGTGTTCCGGGAGGAGCGCGGCCTGCTGCTGGCCGCGCTCGTCCGCCGGTTCGGCGACCTCGACCTGGCCGAGGAGGTGACGTCGGAGGCCATCGAAGCGGCGTTGGTGCACTGGCCGGCCGAAGGCGTGCCGCCGAAGCCGGGCGCCTGGCTGATGACGACGGCGCGCCGCAAGGCCGTCGACCGGCTGCGCCGCGACCAGGCCTACGCGGCCCGGCTCGCGGTGCTGCAGGTCGAGGCCGATCGGGCGGCTCCTGACCCGGCGCCGGACGGCGGCCTGCCGGACGAGCGGCTCCAGCTGTTCTTCACCTGCGCCCACCCGGCGCTGCCGGCGGAGGACCGCGCGGCGCTGACGTTGCGCTGCCTCGCCGGCCTGACCACGACCGAGGTGGCGCGCGCGTTCCTGGTGCCGGGCGCGACGATGGGGAAGCGCATCGTCCGGGCGAAGAACCGGATCCGCGCGCTCCGGATCCCGTTCCGGGTCCCGGACCCCGACGAGCTCCCGGGGCGGCTGCCGGGCGTGCTCCAGGTCGTCTACTCGATCTTCACCGAGGGGTACGCGGCGAGTTCGGGCCCGGACCTGCAGCGCCTCGACCTGGCGGAGGAAGCGATCCGGCTGGCCCGGATCCTGCGCCGCCTGCTGCCGGGCGAACGCGAGGTCGCGGGCCTGCTGGCCCTGATGCTGCTGATCCACGCCCGCCGCGACGCCCGCACCGGCCCGGACGGCGACCTGGTCCTGCTCGACGACCAGGACCGAGCCCGCTGGGACCGCGCGATGATCGACGAGGGAACGCCGCTGGTCGAGACCGCGCTGACCGGCGGCCCGCCCGGCCTGTACGGCGTCCAGGCGGCGATCGCGGCGCTGCACGACGAGGCCCCGGACGTGGCGACCACGGACTGGCCGCAGATCGTCGCGCTGTACGACGTCCTGCGCGGCCTGGCCCCGTCTCCGGTGGTGGACCTGAACCGCGCGGTGGCGGTGGCGATGCGCGACGGCCCGG
>NZ_JAAGNB010001345.1:0-1008 GCF_010550475.1 Amycolatopsis sp. SID8362 | reverse complement strand
GACCCCGTGCGGGTCGCGGCCGCGTTGCCCGCCGCGTCGCCGCCGCTGCTGGACTTCCGCCGCGGCGGCTTCGAGCTGGCCGGGACGCGGCCGGTGCTGGTGCGGGCGTTCAACGTGCTGCGGCAGTACGCGGAGGACGAGGTCGCGGGCGCGTGGGACCTGGTGCTGGCCTCGATGGCCCCGGGCGGGCTGCTGGTCGAGGGCACGTGCGACGAGATCGGGCGGCTCTCGACGTGGGTCCTGGTGTCTTCGGCCGGCCCGGTGTCGTTGACGCTGTCGATGCGGCTGGCGGGCCTGGACCGGCCGTCGACGATCGCCGAGCGGCTGCCGAAGGCGCTGATCCACCGGAACGTGCCGGGCGAGCGGGTGCACGCTCTCTTGTCGGCCCTGGACACCTGCTGGGCCACGGCGGCGCCGCACCAGGCGTTCGGCGTCCGTTCGCGCTGGCTGGAGACGGTCCGGCTGCTGGCCGCGCGCGGCTGGCCGGTGCTGGGCCCGCCGTCCCGGATCCGGCTCGGTGAGCTGACGGTGCCCTGGGCCTCGGTCGCCCCGGCCTGAAGCGCCCCAAGGTGGCCTTGGTTGCGTCAGACGCACCGAAGGCCGCCTTGGGTGCGTTGGATAGGCACTGCGGCGCGAGCGCCTCCGCTGAGGGTGGTGGCGGGGGCATGGATGGAGCACCGAAGGCCACATTGGGGCGCTTGTTCACCGTGGCACCCCCGCTGCGTCACCCCGAAGTGACCTGCGGTGATCACCATTGAGCCGTGGAACTCCTGGGGCAGGTCACCGAGCTGCTGCGCGGTGCGCTCGGCTCGCCGTGGCTGTGGGTGGTCGTCTTCGCGGTGTCCGGGTTGGACGCGCTGCTGCCCTTCATGCCCAGCGAGACGACCGTCGTCACGGTCGCGGTCCTGCTCGGGCCCGATCCCGCGCAGCTGACGCTGCTCGCGGCCGTCGCGGCCGGCGGGGCGTGGGCGGGCGACTGCCTCGGGTACGCCGTCGGGCGGTCCGCCG
>NZ_JAAGNB010001292.1:0-1835 GCF_010550475.1 Amycolatopsis sp. SID8362 | reverse complement strand
GGCGCCGCACGATCACGACCGGCTGACAGGCACCTCCCGCTCCGGTGCCTGCCGCGGTCACCGCACCAGAGCGTCACGGCCGCCGGGCGGCCTCCACGCTGCCTCCGAAACCTGCGCCGAGCCCTGGCGCCGCACGATCACGACCGGCTGACAGGCACCTCCCGCTCCGGTGCCTGCCGCGGCCACCGCACCAGAGCGTCACCGCCGCCGGGCAACCACCACACCGCCGCCGAAACCTGCGCCGAACTCCGGCGCCGCACGATCACGACCGGCTGACAGGCACCTCCCGCTCCGGTGCCTGCCGCGGTCACCACACCAGAGCGTCACCGCCGCCGGGCAACCACCACACCGCCGCCGAAACCTGCGCCGAACTCCGGCGCCGCACGATCACGGCAGGCTGACAGGCACCTCCCGCTCCGCTTGACGTGAATGACTCATTCCTGTCCTCCGACGACAGGAATGAGTCATTCACGTCATCCGGCCCTCACCGCACCAGGGCGTCGTGGCCGAGGAGGTCGCCGAAGACCGAGACCGCGCGGTCCACCGCGTCGTCGTCGACGCCCGCGTGGGTCACCGCGCGGATGCGGTCGTGGCCCAGTTCCTCCACCCGGATGCCGCGGCGGCGAGCCGCCTCGATCAGCGTCCGGGTCGTGTAGCGGTCGTCGCGGACCTTGAAGAACACCATGTTCGTCAGCGGCGGGCCCGGGTCGAGGCGGACGCCCGGGATGCGGGACAGGCCGCGGGCCAGGCGGGCGGCGCGGGCGTGGTCGTCGGCCAGGCGCTCGGTCATCTCCGTCAGCGCCACGATGCCGCAGGCCGCGATCATGCCGGCCTGGCGCATGCCGCCGCCGAGCATCTTGCGCATGCGGCGGGCCGCCGCGATCGTCACGCGGTCGCCGACCAGTACCGAGCCGATCGGCGCGCACAGGCCCTTCGACAGGCAGATCTGCACGGTGTCCGCGTGCTTCGCGACCTCCGCCGCGCTGACGCCGAGCGCGACCGCCGCGTTGAAGAGGCGGGCGCCGTCGAGGTGCAGGGCGACGCCGTGGGAGCGGATCAGCCGGGACACCTCGCTCAGGTAGTCGAGCTGCAGTGGCAGCCCGCCGCAGCGGTTCTGCGGCGTTTCCAGGCTGAGCACCGCGGGCGGCGCGATCTGCGGGTCGCTGCGGTCGACCGCGCACGCCTCGGCGATCGCCGCCGGGTCGATCGTGCCGTCGGGCAGGTTCGGCAGCGGGTCGTAGACGATGCCGCCGCACAGGGACGCGCCGCCGGCTTCGTAGACGTAGACGTCGGATTCGTGCCCGACGATCGCCTTGCCGCCGCGCGGGCAGTGCGCCAGCAGCGCGGTCAGGTTGGCCATCGTGCCGCTCGGCATCAGGCAGCCTGCCTGCTTGCCGAGCAGCTCGGCGGACAGCTGCTCCAGCCGGTCCACGGTCGGGTCCTCGCCGTAGACGTCGTCGCCGAGCGGGGCGCGCGCCGCCGCTTCCAGCATCGTGGGCGTCGGCAGGGTGAAGGTGTCGCTGCGGAGTTCGACGTGCGCGCCCTGGGCAGGCTCCGGCCGGAAGGTCGCGAGGTCGTCGGCGAAAGTGGTCACAACAGGCTCCTTGGCGGTCAGCGGATGAGGGTTCGGACGGCGTCGTCGAGGCCGATTTCGGCCTGGTTCCAGCGCCAGCGGCGTTCTTCTGCGGCCGCGCGGATCCGGCCGAACGCGGTTTCGGCTTCGGTCACGGCGGCGAGCACGGACTCCCGCGCCGGGCCGCCGCCGTACGCCGCGTGCTGCGCGACTTCGGCCGGGTCGAGCGCGGCCAGGACGTGCGGTGGCTGCCCGGCCAGCC
>NZ_JAAGNB010001239.1:0-1310 GCF_010550475.1 Amycolatopsis sp. SID8362 | reverse complement strand
TGGACGTGGTGGCGGTCCACTCGGAGACGGTCCTGCCCTCGGTGGCCCGCCGCTTGTCGGCACGCGCCCGCCATCGCGGAGCGGTGCTGCTGGCGTCGGGTGCTTGGCCGGGAGCGGACGTCGAGCTGTCGTGCCGCCGCGAGGCGTGGACGGGCCCGGAGGAGGGCTACGGCCACCTGCGTCAGCGCCGAGTGGCGATCCGCGTCCACGGCCGCGGATCGGCGGCCCGCCCGGTGTCGGCGGAGCTGCTGCTGCCGGGCCCCGCCGACGGCGTGACACCCGCGGTCCGCGGTGTGGAGCTGGGAGTGGAGGCGACGGCATGAGCGTTGCCACGCGTCCGGATCGGGCGGTCCCGCCTGAGCGGTGGCCGAGCCCGACGCTGCCACCCGGTCCTGCGGCAGACCACGCCGCGCACCGGTCTTTCGGCCGCGCAAGGCGGCGCCCGTGGGCGGTTATCCCAGCCCAGCGCGGCACTCCTTCTCGGCGGTCCCGCACACGCCTGTCCTACGTCGGCGTGAGGTTCGGTGCGGCCGAAGCCGGCACCATGCCCGTCTCGCGCGGTATCGCCGTGCAGCGGTCCCTCACGTGCGCGGCCAGGCAGGCCACCCCCGTGAGCCGGCAGGCGGCCGCATGACCGTGCCAGCCCAGCGCGGCACCTCCGACACCCCCGCCCGGATGCTGGTCCTCTGGTGCCCGGACTGGCCCGCGGTCGCCGCCGCGGCCGTCGCGGGGACACCCGTGACCGAACCCGCCGCCGTCTTCAGCGCGAACCGGGTCGTCGCCTGCAACGCCGTCGCGCGCCGGAGCCGGATCCGGCGGGGAATGCGGCGGCGGGAAGCGCAGTCGAACTGTCCCGAACTCGTCGTCTTCGCCGCGGACGACGGACGCGACGCGCGGCTCTTCGAACCCGTCGCACGGGCGGTCGAGGCGCTCGTCGTCGGCGTTGAAGTCGTGCGGCCCGGGCTCGTCGCGGTACCCGTCGACGGCGCCGCGCCCTACTTCGGCGGCGAACACGCGCTCGTCGAGCGGCTCGTCGACGAGGTCTCGGCCGCGGCCGGCGTCGAATGCCAGGTCGGGATCGCCGAGGGGCTCTTCGCCGCGACGCTCGCCGCCCGCCGCGGGGAGTTCGTCGCGCACGGGTGCGTCGCCGAGTTCCTCGCGCCGCTGCCCGTCACCGAGCTCGACCAGCCCGGCGCCGAACGCGCGGAGCTCGTCGACCTGCTGCGCCGCCTCGGCCTGAAGACGCTCGGCGCGTTCGCCGGACTGCCGGAGCGCGACGTCGCCAACCGCTTCGGCACGGCCGGGCTGCT
>NZ_JAAGNB010001184.1:0-1585 GCF_010550475.1 Amycolatopsis sp. SID8362 | reverse complement strand
CCCGGCGGCAACGCCTGCGCGAGCCGCCGGATCGTCGCCGGCGGGTACCCGTGCACGAGCCACTGGACGGCCAGCACGGCGAACGCGGCGACGCCCCCGGGGCGGCGGTCCGCCAGCTCGGCGATCCGCTGCAGGTCGTCGGCGATCGCGTCCCGGCCGCGTGCTCCGGCGGGCCGCCGGAGCACCAGTTCGGCGCTGATGTCGTGGATCCCGGACCAGCGGCAGTCCCCGGGACGCAGCAGCGGCACCGGCACGTCCTCGGCCAGGTCGTCCCTGCCCTCGCGAACGGCCGAGGCGATCTCGCCGGACCGTTGCTGCTCCTCGCCTGCGTAGGTGGGGTCGCCGGCCCGCCGCTCGTGCAGTCCCTGGTGCACGATCGACAGGTGCGCCCACACCCGGTGGTTGGTGGGCGCCGACCCGGCGGCCGCGGTCAGCCACCGCAACGCGGCTTCGAGCCGTCCGTGGCGGAGGTGGATCAAGCCGGCGTGGTAGGGGTGCTTGGGGTTGCCCGGGTCGACGCGGTGCGCCCTGACCAGCAGGTCCAGCGCCGCACCCGACGCGGTCCCGGGGTGGACGGCCAGCCGGAAACACGCTTCCGCCAACGCTTCCAGCTCGTCCGCGCTTAACCCGGCACCCTGCTCGTAGCGGGTCCACAGCTCGTCCGCGACGCGGCGGAGCACTTCGGACCGGTTCTCCAGGACGGCGGTGTTGGTCATGCCGACTTCTCCGCGCCGGTCCGGAGCTCGTCCACCGGCAGGATCAGCGTGCCCCGCCCGTCCGACGTCGCCGCCAGCCGCCCGTCCGGCGAGATCGCGAGCGGGTACGCGGAGGTGACCTCGATGCGGCCGTCCTCCATCAGCACGTGCGAGCCGTCCGGGTACTCGAACACGACGAGCCTGCCGTCCCGGGACGCGGACCCGACGCGGGCACCGGGCACGGTGCGGAAACCCAGGTGCACACCCAGTTCGGCGTCGAAGCAGACACCGAGGCCCTCGTCGTTGAGCACGATCGAGAGGTCCTGGCCGACCCACGCGTCGGCGACCCGCTTCACGGGCAGGTCGACGACCAGGGGCCGGTCGGCTCCGCTGTCGAGGCGGTAGATGTGGTGCTCGCCCACGATCAACGTGTAGCCCGGCCCGTGGTGGACGCCCAGCAGCAGCCGTTCCAGCGGGTACTCGGCGCGGTTCTCGGCGTGCACCGTCAGCACCCCGTCGAGATCCCCGGTCAGCAGCCGTCCGCCGCTGTCGACCGCCAGCAGCTGCACGCCCGCGCGGTGCTCCAGCACCGTCTCGGGCTCCGCGTCCGCGAGCGACCAGACGGTGCCGTTCCACATGCCGACGAGCGGCGTGTCCCCGTCGAACGCCAGCGCCCCCGGCACGGCGAGACCGGGCGTGCGAGCGAGGTCCACCGTGCGGGTGCGCCCGTCGGGTGCGGCCACCACGACCCGGCCGGTCCAGTCGGCGACGGCGAGGTGGCTGGTGCCGTGTGCCCACAGCCGGGGACGTGCGGCGAGGCGGGCGGTGCCCAGCACGCGGTCCGGCTCGTCGAGCGCGTGCACGGACAGGTCCGCGCCGTCGAGCACGGC
>NZ_JAAGNB010001135.1:0-1015 GCF_010550475.1 Amycolatopsis sp. SID8362 | reverse complement strand
GTCGAACCACTGTCCGGCCGACCGCTCGCGCACGGAAGCGGGCACGGCGGCGGCCAGCCGGTGGGCGTCGTCCTGGGCGGTGAGCTGGGCCCGGGCTTGGTCCGCGGTCAGGCCGAAGGCCGCGGCCACACCCGCCACCTCGGCGTCCGGGTGTCCCGGCGCCGCTTCGGCGGGCGAGACGCCCAGCCCGAGCGCGGCCAGCGCGGCCACGCCCGCGGCGGAAACGAATCTGCGCATCGATTTCTCCTCGGATCGGCGAGTGGAGTGCGCAGACGGTAAGCCGCCGGAAACCCGGCGGTGCAGATCCGGAAGTCCTTAACAGTTAACTGGCGGGCCAATCCCATTCGAAGCCGTACCGGCCGGGGCCGAAGTTGAGCGCGACCCCGTGCACCGCACCGGATTCCGGGACGACATCGGTTTCTTCGCCAGGCTCCGCGAAACGGCGGCAGACCGGCGGAACGGTCTCGGGCGAGAACCGGATTTCGAGTACGTATTCCCGGACCGGGAGCCGGAATTTGCGTTCGTAGTTCGTCGCGACCGGAAGCGGCGCGCGGTTCACGAGCGTGTGCTCGGTGATCACCGTTTCGCCGCGCTCGAGCGGCCGGGCGAAGAGCAGTTCGACGACGAGGAGGCCGTCTTCGGGTTTCACCACGGTGCGGCCGGGCCGGCAGCCGCGCAGCGAGCGCAGTTCCGGCAGCGGCCGGTCGTGCTCGTCCAGGTGCAGGATCACCACCCAGCGGTCCGGGCCGTCGGCCTCGGCCCGCAGCACTTGCCGCGACCGGATCTCCAGCTCCTCGCGGCCGGCGCCGACGAGGACGACGTCGTGCTGGCTGAGCCGGGTCAGCCGCTCGTCCCACCGGGTGTCCACATCGGACACCGCGGCGTCGATGCGCCGCCCGTCCGGCCAGAACCGGCCGATCTCGGCGGCCGCGGACCGGCGCGCCCGGGGCGGGCCGAGCAGCGTGGCGAGCGAGCCGGCCGGTACTTCCAGGACGGCTTCGAGCTGCCGCAGCCC
>NZ_JAAGNB010001083.1:0-1505 GCF_010550475.1 Amycolatopsis sp. SID8362 | reverse complement strand
CCGAGCCCGGCCGTCCCGGCCGCCACGGTCACCTCGAGCGGCCAGGCGACCGCCGGCGGCCTGCCGGCGGCGAAACCGGCGTCGTTGAGCATTCCGGCGATCGGCGTCCGGGCCGACCGGATCGAGGACCTCGGGCTGACCGCGGACGGCGCGCTCGAGGTCCCGCCCGACGCCACGACCGTCGGCTGGTTCACCGGCGCGCCGTCGCCCGGCGAAACCGGCCCGGCGGTGCTGGCCGCGCACGTCGACTACAAGCACGTGCCGGGCACGTTCTCCCGGCTCAAGGAGCTGCGCCCCGGCGAGCAGGCCAGGGTCGGCCGCGCCGACGGCCGGATCGCGGTCTTCACGGTCTACCGCGTCGACCGCTACGCGAAAGCCGAGTTCCCGACCGACCGCGTGTACGGCGACACGCCCGATCCCGAGCTGCGGCTCATCACCTGCGGCGGGGCGTTCGACCGGGCGAGCGGCAACTACCTCGACAACGTCGTCGTCTACGCCCGGCTGAGCGCGGTCGAGGTCTGAGCCAGGTCGATCCGCGCCAGCTCGAGCCGCCGGTAGGCGCGGTCGCCGAGCGACCAGACGTCGAGGATGTCGCCGTCCAGCTCGGGGTACGCGATCACCAGCCGGGCGGGCTCGGCGCCGTCCGCGCGGTACACGACGTCCACCGGGATGCCGGCTTCGAGCTGCCAGCAGAGTTGTTGCTGCTTCGGCGTGAGCCGGCCCGCGTACCGGTCGCTCATCGCGCGGGCGAGCTGGCCCCGCAGCAGCGCCGGGCCGCTCGACGGCGCCGCCAGCAGCCGCTCGGCGTGGCCGGCGGGATCGGGCGGGAGGTCACCGGGATCGGCGTCGCGGAGGACGGCCTTCGGTTCGGGCTGCTCGCGGGCGGGCAGCACGATGGAGCCGTCGGCGGCGTGGCGGGTCGGCGCATAACCCGCGTCGCGCAACGCTTCGAGCGTGCCGGTCGCGTCCACAGTGGACGTCAGCACGGTCGGGGCCACGGACCGCAGGCCGAGCTTGGCGAGCTTGCGGTGCGCGGCGAGTTCGGCCAGCACGGCGGGTTCCCCGACGACGACGCTCGCGACGTCGATCACCTGCGCCTCGCCGTGCCGCCGCGCGACGTCGTTGACCAGGTACACCAGCGGCTGCGGCAGCTCGCCCGCGGCGATCGCGCCGAGGTCGTCGAGCAGCTCGGTCGCCGTCGTGCCCTGGTCGAACGCGCGCCGGACGGACGCGGGGGAGAACCGCCAGCTGGTCGCCGTGCCCTGGGCTTCGCGGTCGGCGGCGCGGTCGAGCAGCGCGGCCAGCCGGGCGTCGGGTGAGCCGGGCACGATCGCCGTCAGGTCGGTGCCGAACAACGCCGTCGTCCGCGCGCGGGCGACGAGTCCGTCGGTGACCTCGACGAACCGGCCGTCCGACAGCAGCGCGCGCCCGGCTTCGGTGACCGCCCCGTGCGCGAAGACGCCGAGCAGTTCGCCCTCGGCGACCGCGGTCTCGACCTGCGCGGC
>NZ_JAAGNB010001035.1:0-1547 GCF_010550475.1 Amycolatopsis sp. SID8362 | reverse complement strand
CTGGCCGAGGTGGCCGCGGACGGCGGCGCGGTCACCGCCCGCGACGTCGGCCGCGCGGCGGCAGCGGGCGACTTCGGCGCGGTCAACCTCATCCGCGACGGCGGCAGGCGGCTCGGCCAGGTCATCGCCTCGCTGGTCTGCTTCATCAACCCGGGCATGGTCGTGATCGGTGGTGGGGTGGCCCAGCTCGGGCACCAGCTGCTGGCGGAGGTCCGCAGCGCGGTGTACCGGCGTTCGCTTCCGCTGGCGACGGGAAACCTGCCGATCGTGCTGTCCGAGCTGGGCGAGACGGCGGGCGTGATCGGAGCCGCGTGGTCGGCGACGGACCGGGCCTTCACGCTGAGCAGCTGACCGCGGCCCGGCGGGGCGCGCGGCCCGTCTCGGACGTAGTGAATGACTCATTCATGTCGTCAGACGACATGAATGAGTCATTCACGTCGTCCGGAGCGGGGGCAAGGCGGTGGCGACCCCGGGGCTGGACTCACGGTCGGTCGTCGAGCAAACCCGAGTAGTAACATCAAGATCGCGCAGACTTTCGCATCGAACGTACGAAAGTCTGTCCGGTTTCGCACGTCTATCCGGGTGAAAACCGGGCATAAAGCGACTCCCTCACCTTGACGAGTGATGCGCGCCACCCTACTTTCGCTGCCTGAGCGACAAAGTCCGTTCAGCAGGCAGCACAAGTTGGGGGCACCGTGGCCGTCACCGGGACGAGGCGAGCCGAGCCGGCGAGCCCGCGGACCGCGAACCTGGCCGCCGTCCTGCGTGCGCTGCGGGGCGGGCCGCTCTCGCGGACGCAGCTGGCCGCCCGGTGCGGGATCGCGAAGTCGGCTGTTCCCGGGCTGCTCACCGATCTCGCCGGGCGCGGGCTGGTCCGGGCCGCCGGGGTGCTGCCCGGCAACGGGCGGCCGAGCCGGCTCGTCGAGTTGCACGGCGAAGGCGCGTACGCGCTCGCCTTGAGCATCGAAGCCGACCGGTTGTCGGCCGTGGCCACCGATCTGGCCGGGCGGGTGCTGGCCGAGCGGGCCGAGACCGTCGACGTCGCCGCGCTCGGGCTGCAGAGAGGCATGGACGAGCTCGCCCACCTGGCCCGTGAGGTGCTGCCCGGCGCCCCGGTCGGGGTCGCGATCTCCGTGCCGGGGCTGGTCGACTCGGCCGCCGCCGTGCTGAGACTCGCGTCGGCGTTGCGCTGGCGGGACGCCGAAATCGCCGGGCTGATGGCCGCGCGGCTGAACGTGCCCGCCGAGGCCGTCGCCGTTGACAACGATGCCAACCTCGGCGCGCTCGCCGAATCCCTCGACGGTGCCGAAGACCTGTTCTACCTCAGCGGCGGCACGACCGTCGGCGGCGGGCTCGTCTCCGCCGGCACGATCCTGCGCGGCGCGCGCGGGTTCGCGGGAGAGGTCGGGCACATCGCCGTCGACCCGGTCGGCGAACGCTGCGCCTGCGGCCGGACCGGCTGCCTGGAGACGAAGGCGAACCTGGCCGCGGTCCTGCGGGCCGCGGCGCCGCCGGGGGATCCCTTGCACGATCCCGCGCTCGGCGTC
>NZ_JAAGNB010000994.1:0-995 GCF_010550475.1 Amycolatopsis sp. SID8362 | reverse complement strand
CCGCCGGCTGCCGCGTCATCGGCGTCGACGGGCCCGCGCTCGGCGATCCGTCCGATGTGGACATCCTGGTGCCGGACCTCGCCGCGGTCGCGGCCACGGTGGGCACCGGCTCGATCGCGCTGACGAGGAGGAGCGAAACCCATGTCTGACAACACGGTTCTGGTCGTCGGCCGCGGGCTGATCGGCGCTTCGGTGGCCGACCGGCTGCGCGCAGGCGGCCACGACGTGGCGACCGTGTCGACCACGCCACTGCCCCAGGCCGGGCACCTGCCGGTCGACCTCGACGACCCGGCGGGCCGCGAACGCCTGCGGTCCCACGTCGACGCGCTGCGCCCGGCGCGGGTCATCCTGACCCACGGGCCCAGCGACGTCACGTGGATCGAAGCGAACGAGCAGCGGGCGGAGGCCGTCCACCACGGCGTGGCCAAGCTGCTCGCCGGGTCCGGGGTGCCGACCGTGCTGGTCTCCACCGACAACGTCTTCGACGGCTCGCGCGGCGGCCACCGCCCCGCGGACCCGATCAGCCCGCACAACGTCTACGGGCGGGTCAAGGCGCTGGCGGAGCAGGAGCTGCTGACCGGTCCGAACCTCGCGCTGCGCGTCAGCCTCGTCTACGGCTGGACCGGCCCGGCGCACCGCGCCACCTACGGCCAGCGCTGCCTGCAGGCGGCCGCCGCCGGCGAGGAGCTGGAAGCGCCGACCGACCAGTCGTTCACGCCGGTGCACATCGACGACGTCTCGGAGGTGCTGGCCGCGCTGTGCCGCGTGCCGGAGCTGCCGACCGGGATCGCCCACCTGGCCGGGCCGGAGGAACTGAGCCGGTTCGACTTCGCGACGGCGGCCTACCGGCTCACCGGCACCGACCCGGCGCTGGTGCGGCCGGTCCTGCGCCGCGACACCCTCTGGGCCTCGCGCCCGCGGCACTCCTCGCTGGCCTGCGACGACTTCGGGCACCTGCCCGGGCTGGCCGGCTGGACGCCGATGACGCCGGCGGA
>NZ_JAAGNB010000934.1:0-2056 GCF_010550475.1 Amycolatopsis sp. SID8362 | reverse complement strand
CCGCGCGCTGGCCACCGGCGGCGCCGAGAAGCTGTTCGCCGGCCTGCACCCGGACCTGCGCTGGCACGAGGGGAAGCTGCTGCTGAACGGCGTCCGCCCGATCAACCGGGGTCCCGGCGGGCTCGTCCTCATCCCCGTCGTGCTCGGCTCGCCGGACGTCCTGGTGAAGCGGAACACGTCCACGCAGACGACGGTCCGCTACCCCGCCCGCGGCCGCGGTGCGCTGTGGACAGCCGGCACGCAGGCCCCGGCGCGAGGCCCGGTCCGGCTGATCGGCCGGGCGCGGGCCGGACTCCTCGAAGCCCTCCGCTCCCCCGCGACCACGACCGAGCTGGCCCGCGCCCTCGGCGTCACGCCCAGCGCCGTCTCGCAGCACCTGGCGGTCCTGCGCGAAACCGGGCTCGTCGCACGGGAACGTTCCGGGCGCCAGGTCCTCTACCTGATCACGGCGCTCGGAACGTCCCTCCTGACCGGTCAGCCCAGCGAAGACAGCGGCACAGCGAACACCGTCCGCCCGCAGGTCTGACCCTGTGCCTGGCAGTCCGCCGTCGACCACTCGGACTGGGACCAGACCAGGCCCGTCGCCCAGTCGTAGGTCAGCGCCTCCGGGTGGACCGCCCAGCACGCCGTCGTGGTGCCGCAGGTCGCCGACGTGCTCGCCGTGGTCGTCTGGGCCCAGAGCTGGCCGTTGAGCGTCGCCGAGCTGTGGGCCACGTACCACTTGCCGTTGTGGGACAGCACGCCCTGCATGTTGCCCACCGAGCTGCGGAACGCCTCCGACGCGGTCCCCGTCAGCAGGTAGTCCGAACCCATCGGGAAGCGGTACAGGCGGCCGTGCAGGGACTGGTCGGAGAAGTACTCCGTCGTCACCACCGAAGCCGGCGAGGTGGTGCGGTCCAGCGAAAGCGACGAGAAGCACGGCACACCCGTGTCGGAGGACATGCTGCACGTCCCGCCCGCGTAGGTGTAGTAACCGATCTGCATCATCGCGTACTTGTACGTGTAGGCCGCGTACCCGGCGGACGTCTTGCCGATCGCGTTCGACGTCGTGTCGCTCAGCTGCAGGATGTGCTTGGTGCTGAACACGCGGATCGCGGTCGAGGTGTTGCCGACGGCGGTGACGTAGATCTTGTCGCCGAGCCAGGCCATCCCGCCCATGTGCGCCTTCGCCGCGCTGAAGCTGCTGCCGGTGCTGTTCGGCACGGCCAGGTACACCATCCGGTGCGCGGCCGACGCCGGGTCGTTGTAGTTGACCGCCTGGATCCGGGCGTCGTTGTACCGGCCGAGCGCGTCGGTGCCGTGCCAGCCGGACAGGATGATCTTGTTCGCGCCCCACATGCCGTCGTCGTCGGCGTCGCCGGACGTCGTGATGCCCTGCGGCACCCACGACGTGCTGCCGGCGCGCTCGCTGTCCCAGCACAGCGCCTTGGTGGCCACCGGCGCCTTCGGCAGCGCGGCCTTCTCCGCGCTCGTGCAGCCGGTCATCGCGTAGCTGGTGTCGTTGACGACGGTGTTGAGGCTGACGTTCGGCAGCGCGTTGTCCAGCGCGGTGAGCGCCGCGGCCGGGGTCTCGTGCCAGACCAGGTTCTGCTTCGTGGTCGTCGTCAGCGGGTCGCTGTAGGCGGCGCTCGCCGTCCCGGGCAGCGCCAGTGCGCCGGCCACCACAGCCAGCGCGAGGACGATCGCTTTCGGAATTCGCATGGGCGCCAGTGCGCCACACGCGGGTCCAAAATCCGTACAACGCCCGTACTAATCCGCCAGCGAAAGCACCGTCCGCGCCTGCTCGACCATCGCGACGTCGAGGAACGTCCCGTCGGGCAACGCGATCGCGCCGACGCCCGCCGCCGTCGCGCCTGCCATCCGCGCGATGACCTCGCGCGCCCGCGTGACCTCCTCCCGCGTCGGCAGGAACGCGGTCCGGATCGTCTCGAGCTGCACCGGGTGGATCGCGGTCCGGCCGCGGAACCCCAGCGCCCGCCCGGCGCGGCAGGACGCCGCCAGCCCGTCGAGGTCGCGGACGTTCGGGTAGGCGGACATCGCCGGCGGGGCAAGCCGC
>NZ_JAAGNB010000889.1:0-725 GCF_010550475.1 Amycolatopsis sp. SID8362 | reverse complement strand
AGCGCCGGGCGGCGTACTCGCTGGACACCATCTCGATCGAAGTGACGTTCATGATCGGCCCGGCGGCGGGCATCGCGGCGATGACGTCGCTCCCGCCGACGCTCACCCTCAGCGCGCTCGGCGTGCTCTTCGGCGGCACGGCGTTCCTGATCTGGCTGGTCGACCCGCCGATCCGCGACGACCGCGAGCCGGTCGTCGACGACGTCCGCCCGAAGCTGCGCACCTGGCTGTCCTGGAAGCTGGTGTCCGCGCTGCTGATCGCGGGCGGCGCGCTGTTCGTGCTGGTCGGCACCGAGCTGGCGACGCTGGCGGCCCTGCGCGCGAACGGCGACCTCGGCATGACCGGCCTGGTCATCGCGGTGATGTGCGCGGCGTCGATCCTCGGCGGCATCGTCCACGGCGCG
This sequence comes from Amycolatopsis sp. SID8362, assembly GCF_010550475.1. Lineage (NCBI taxonomy): Bacteria > Bacillati > Actinomycetota > Actinomycetes > Pseudonocardiales > Pseudonocardiaceae > Amycolatopsis > Amycolatopsis sp. SID8362. Next base: position 321 of record NZ_JAAGNB010000889.1, on the reverse strand, counting down.
GTCAAGCGGTCGCTGCCGCAGGGCGTGCTGATGCTGCTGATGGCGCTGCTGGTGGTGCCGGTCGGGCTGGCCGACCAGCCGTGGTGGCTGCTGATGCTGGTGCTGATCCCGACGAACCTGCTGTGCGCCCCGACCCTGGCGGCGACCACGGAGACGGTCAGCAAGATCGCCCCGCCCCGCGTCCGCGGCGAGGCGATGGGCCTGCAGGACGCGTCGACCCGGCTCGGCCTGGCGCTGGGCAGCCCGTTCGTCGGCTTCGCGATCGACCACTCGAGCCCGGCGTGGGGCTTCGCGGCGGCCGGCCTCGGCGGCCTGCTGATC
>NZ_JAAGNB010000850.1:0-634 GCF_010550475.1 Amycolatopsis sp. SID8362 | reverse complement strand
ACCGCGACCCCGGCGTGTTCGCCGACCCGGCGGCCTTCGACGTCACGCGGGAACGCGCGCGCGACCACGTGGCGTTCGGCGCCGGCCGCCACCACTGCCTGGGCGCGTCGCTGGCGCGCATGGAAGGCGAGATCGGGTTGCGCACGATCTTCGAGCGCTTCCCCGGGCTGCGGGTGCTACCGGGTGGCCGCCGTCGGTCGACGCGCATCCTGCGTGGCTACGAAAACCTGCCCGCGGTGCTCACGCCGTGACGACCCGGCGCGGGCGTCCGCCCAAGGACCTCGGCGGCCTTTCCCGGGACCGGATCCTGCGGGAGGCGCTCGCACTGGTCGACGAGGAGGGCCTGGACGCTGTCAGCATGCGCAAGCTCGCGCGGCGGCTCGGCGTCGACCCGATGAGCCTGTACAACCACGTCGACGGCAAGGACGCGCTGCTCGACGGCGTCGCCGAGGTGCTGCTCGCCGCGATCCCGGCGCCCCCGCCGGGCGACCTCCGGGAGACGATGTCCGCGCTGGCGCACGGTTTCCGCGACGCGATGCTCGGGCACCCGCGCGCGGCGCCGCTCGTGCTCACCCGCCAGCTCGCGTCGATGACGGCGCTGGCGCCGGTGGAGGCCGTGCTCGGGCCGCTGCTC
>NZ_JAAGNB010000802.1:0-2534 GCF_010550475.1 Amycolatopsis sp. SID8362 | reverse complement strand
TCGACCTCGACCTGCGGCTGCCGGGGGACGCGAACCGGGCCAACGCGGCGCTCGCGCTGGCCGCCGCGCACCGGCTCGGCGTGCCACCGCACACCGCGGCCGCCCGGCTGCGCACCATCTCCGACATCGGCGGCCGCTACCGCACGATCCGCCGGTCCCGGCACTTCGTGCGGCTGATGCTGGCGAAGAACCCGGCCGGCTGGGTCGAAACGCTGCGCGTGCTGGACGAGGACACGCCGGTGATCGTCGCGGTGAACGCGCAGGAAGCCGACGGGCGGGACCTGTCCTGGCTCTGGGACGTGCACTTCGAGCGGCTGCGCGGGCGCCAGGTCGTCGTGACCGGCGAGCGCGCCGCCGACCTCGCCGTCCGGCTCTGCTACGCCGAAGTCGCGCACTGGACCGAGCCGGACCCGGTCGCCGCGATCGACGGCCTCCCGCCCGGCGGCGTCGAGCTGGTCGCCAACTACACGGCGTTCCGGGACCTGGTCGGACGGCTGCCCGGTGGCTGAGTCGGTCGTCCACATCGGACTGTTGCTGCCGGAGGTGCTGGGCACGTACGGCGACACCGGCAACGCGCAGGTGCTCTGCCGACGGCTGCGCTGGCGCGGGCTGGACGCCGAGGTGGTGCCGGTCGGGTTGGGCGAGCCGGTCCCGTCCACTTTGGACCTGTACCTGCTCGGCGGCGGCGAGGACGGCGCACAGGCGCTGGCCGCCGCCCACCTGCGGAAGCACTGGCGATCGCGCTCGCGCGGCGCGGTGGTCTTCGGCGTCTGCGCGGGCTTGCAGGTGCTCGGCACCCGCTTCCGCGGCCTCGACGGCGTCGAGCACGACGGCCTGGGCCTCCTCGACGTGACCACGGAAGCCGGCGAGCGGCGCGCGGTGGCCGAGCTGGTCGCGACGTCGTCCGAGCTGCTGGGGCGCGCGCCGTTGACCGGCTTCGAGAACCACCTGGGCGTCAGCAAGCTCGGCGCGGACAGCGAGCCGCTCGGGTCGGTCGTGCGCGGCACGGGCAACGGCGACGGCACGGAAGGCGCGGTGACGGACCGGGTCATCGGCACGTACCTGCACGGCCCGGCGCTGGCCCGGAACCCGGAGCTGGCGGACCTGCTGCTGAGCTGGGTGGCGGGCCACCCGCTGCCCCCGCTGGACCTCCCGGAGGTCGACCGCCTGCGCACGGAACGCCTCACCGCCACCCGACGCCGGCGGTGACCCCGATGCCCCGCCCGCCACTCCGGACCCGCGGCAAGCGCCCCAAGGTGGCCTTCGGTGCGTCAGACGCAACCAAGGCGGCCTTCGGTGCGCGAGACGCAACCAAGGCCACATTGGGGTGCTTACAGCGCGGGGTGTGGCGGTGACGTGGTGGACGTGACCGCGGCGGAACCGCGGTGGTCGGCGGTCCGCGGTTACGCTGCGTTGGTGAGACTGGGCAGGGTGATCGCCGCGACCGGGGTCCGGATGCGCACCACCGCCGTGGCGGTGTTCGCGCTCGCGCTGGCCATCGCCGCCGCGGGCGTGGTCGTCGTGCTGCTGCTGGAGGAGTCGCTCGACCGCAGCGTCACCGAGAGTGCGCGCAGCACCGGCCGCCAGGTCGCCATCCAGCTCGTCCGCGAAGGCGCGCGCGACCTCAGCGCGAGCGACGTCGCCAGCACCGGCGACACCGAAGCCGTGACGCAGGTGCTGGACGCGCGGGGCGTGCCGATCGCGAGCGACCCCGCGATCGTCGGGCACCCGCCGCTGACCGCCTCGCGGCCGGTCGTCGGCTTCGAGACCATCGAGACGCTCCCGCTCGGGCTGAACGGCGACAGCGACGACTACCGCGTGGTGTCGCAGGAGGTGAACGGGCCGGGCGGGCCGTTCACGGTGATCTCCGCGCGCTCGCTGGAGCCGGTGACCGAGGCGTCCACCCGGCTGACGCTGCTGCTCGGCCTGATCGCCGTGCCGCTGCTCGCGATCTCCGGCCTCGCCGTCTACCGCGCGGTAGGGTCGGCGCTGCGGCCGGTCGAGCGGATGCGCCGGACCGTCGCGGAGATCTCGACGCGCGACCTCGCCGCGCGCGTGCCGCTGCCGCCGGGCGGGGACGAGGTGCACCGGCTGGCCGTGACGCTCAACGAAATGCTGTCGCGGCTGGCGTCCGCGCAGGCCGCGCAACGCCGGTTCGTCGCCGACGCCAGCCACGAGCTGCGGTCGCCGCTCTCGACGATCAGCACCGCGCTCGACGTCTCCGGGCGGCACCCGGAGAGCACCGGTGACCTGGTGCCGGTGATCGGCCGCGAAACCGCGCGGCTGCGCGAACTCGTCGACGACCTGCTGATGCTGGCCCGCACCGACGACGCCACCGACCGGCCGCAGCGCACCGAGGTCGACCTCGACGACATCGTCCGCGCCGAAGCCGAGCGCGTCCGCGGCGAAAGCGCGCTGGAGGTCGAGGTCCGGGCCGGGCCGGCGAAGGTGCACGGCAGCGAGGCCCAGCTGCGGCGGGCGGTGCGGAACCTGGTCGACAACGCGCGCGGGCACGCGCGGTCGCGCATCCGCGT
>NZ_JAAGNB010000763.1:0-589 GCF_010550475.1 Amycolatopsis sp. SID8362 | reverse complement strand
GCTGGCGCCGGTCGTGGTCCTGCTGGTGCTCGGTGTGCTGCTCACCGACGTCCTGCTCGTGCTGGGCGGGGTCCTCGCCGTCGTCGCGCTGCCGGTGGCGGTCCTGCTGGCCCGGGACGCCTACCGCGGCCTCGGGCACGGCACGCGCGGCCGTTACTTGGTCGTGCGCGCGGGCACGGTCCGGCGCGGCACGGCGGTCCTGGCGCGGGACGGGGTGATCGGCTGGACCGTGAAGCAGTCGGTGTTACAGCGCCGCCGCGGGCTCGCGACCTTCACCGCGACCACGGCGGCGGGCACCGGCGCCTACTCGATCCTGGACGCCGACGCCGTCGAAGGGCTCGAGTTCGCTTCGGCGGCCGTGCCCGGGATCCTGTCGCCGTTCGCTTCGGTGCCCGCCGAAGCGTCGCGGACCTAGGTTCGGGGGCATGGACGAATTCCGTGCCCTGCACGTCCCCGGGTCCCCGCTGCTGCTGCCGAACGCGTGGGAGTTCGGCGTCGGTGCCTTCCTCGCCGCGCAGGGCTTCCGCGCGCTCGGCACGACCAGCCTCGGCGTCTCCGCGGCGGCCGGGGAACCGGACGGCGCGCCGTC
>NZ_JAAGNB010000712.1:0-1613 GCF_010550475.1 Amycolatopsis sp. SID8362 | reverse complement strand
CACGCGCGGCCGGTCCAGCCAGTGGAACGACTGGGCGAACGTCACCAGCCGGAACCGCCCGAGCCCGGCCGGCAGCTCTTCGGCCCGCCGGTGCACCCACCGGCAGTTCCCGGGCGCGCGCCGGGCGGCTTCGCGGAGCATGTCCGCGTCCGCGTCGAGCCCGACCGCTTCGGCGAAGTAGGGCGCCAGCAGCACGGTCAGCGAGCCCGGTCCGCAGCCGACGTCGAGGAGCCGCCCCGAGCCGTCCAGCCCCAGTTCGGCGGCGAACGCCGTGCCGAGCGCCGCCGGGTACGGGAGCCGGCCGCGGACGTAGTGCGGGGCGCTGCCGGCGTACAGGGTCGCGTCCCACTCCCAGGTCACCCGCCGAGCGTAGGCCACCGGGTCCCGGATACTCGGTGCCATGGACGCGAATTGGTGGCGGGACGCCGTGGTTTACGAAGTCTACGTACGCAGCTTCGCCGACTCGAACGGCGACGGCACCGGTGATCTCGCCGGTCTGCGCTCCCGGCTGGGGTACCTGGCCGAACTCGGCATCGACGCCGTGTGGACCACGCCGTGGTACCGCTCGCCGATGGTCGACGGCGGGTACGACGTCGAAGACCACCGCGAAGCCGACCCGTTGTTCGGCAGCGACTACGACGTGCCGGAGCTGGTCGCCGAAGCGCACCGGCTCGGGCTGCGGGTGCTGATCGACGTCGTGCCGAACCACACCTCCGACCGCCACCGCTGGTTCCGGGCCGCGCTCGCCGCCGAGCCCGGCTCAGCCGAACGCGCGCGCTACCACTTCCGGCCGGGCCGCGGCCCCGGCGGCGAGCTGCCGCCGACCGACTGGCGCAGCGTCTTCGGCGGCCCCGCCTGGACCCGCGCCGCCGACGGCGAGTGGTTCCTGCACCTGTTCGCGCCGGAGCAGCCCGACCTGAACTGGGACAACCCCGAAGTCCGGGCCGAATTCGAAGACCTGCTGCGGTTCTGGTTCGCGCGCGGCGTCGACGGCGTCCGCATCGACGTCGCCCACGGCCTGCTCAAGGACCCGGCGTTCCCCGACCTCGGCGCCGACGACGAGGAGATCGCGCAGCCGCCGGATCGCAGCCGGCACCCGCACTGGGACCTCGACGGCGTCCACGACATCTACCGCGCGTGGCGGAAGGTGGCCGGCGAGTTCGGGCCGGACCGGGTGTTCGTCGCCGAGGCGTGGGTCGACCGGCCGGACCGCCTCGCCCGGTACGTCCGCCCCGACGAGCTGCACACCGCGTTCAACTTCGACTTCCTGCGCTGCGACTGGGACGCCGCCGCACTGCGCGAGGTGATCGACCGGACGCTCGAAGCCCTCGGCGCGGTCGGCGCGCCCGCGACGTGGGTGCTGTCCAACCACGACGTCGTCCGGCACGTGACGCGCTTCGGCGACCCGCGCCGGGCCCGGGCCGCGGCGCTGCTCATGCTCGCCCTGCCCGGCGGCGCCTACCTGTACCAGGGCGAGGAGCTGGGGCTGGAGGAGGTCGAGGACCTGCCGGAGGAGGTGCTCGCCGACCCGACGTGGGAGCGTTCCGGCCACACCCGGCGCGGCCGCGACGGCTGCCGCGTGCCGCTGCCGTGGTCCGGTTCGGCACCGCCGT
>NZ_JAAGNB010000653.1:0-1454 GCF_010550475.1 Amycolatopsis sp. SID8362 | reverse complement strand
CCCGGACCTGCTCCGCGAACAGCTCCGGCAGCGAGCGGGACGGCGGCTCGGCGCCGGTCGCCGCCCACTCGCCCAGCAGCCGCTCCTCGGCCGGGGAGAGCAGCGGGACGGCGCCCACCGGCCGGTCGCCGTCTGCGGTCAGCTCCCGCAGCAGCGTGAGCAGGTGTCCGGCGAGCCGGGTGGTCGTCGACGCGTCGAACAGCGCCGGGTCGTACCCGAAGTCGACCACCAGCTCGCGGCCGGGCGACGCGACGACGGTGAGCGGGAAGTTGGTCGTCTCCCGCGCCGAGAGGTCGCGCACGGTCAGGCCGTGCCCGGCTTCGGCGGCGGTGATCGGGTAGTTCTCGAACACCACCAGGCTTTCGCACAGGTTCACCCCGTCCGGCAGCCCGGCCCAGCCCTGGACCTTCGCCAGCGGGAGGTGGCCGTGCCGACGCGCCTCGGCCTGCGCGGCCTGCAGCCCGGCCAGCCACGCCGCCACCCCGGCACCGCGGTCGACGGCGACCCGGACCGGCAGCGTGTTGATGAAGATGCCGGTGATCTCGTCGACGCCCGCGATCTCGGCCGGGCGGCCGGACGCCGTCGCGCCGAACACGACGTCGTCGTGCCCGCTGTAGGCCGCCAGCAGCAGCGCCCACGCGCCCTGCAGTACGACGTTGTGGGTCAGGCCGTGCCGCTTGACGAACGCGTCGAGCCGCGCGGTCTCGGCCTCGCTCAGGTGCACCGGCAGCCACTCGGACGAACACGGAACGGACGCGGACGCCCGGTCGCCCGGGATCGGCGTGGGGCCTTCGACGCCGGCGAGCGCTGCGCGCCAGAAGCGTTCGGCGTCGGTCTGGTCGTGGCCGGCCAGCCAGGCCAGGTAGTCCCGGAACGGCGGCCGGGTGGGCAGCGGCTGCCCGGCGTAGGCGGTGCAGACGTCCGAGAGCACCTGGAAGACGCTCCAGCCGTCGAGCAGCACGTGGTGGAACGTCCACAGCACCTGGACTTCCGTCGGCGACACGCGGGCGAGCGTGACCCGCATCAGCGGCGCGACGGCGAGGTCGAGCCCCTGCGCGCGGTCCTCGGCGACCAGCTTCCGCAGCTCATCGGCCGCGTCGAGTCCGGTCCAGTCGAGCTGACGGACGGGCAGCCGCACGCCGTGCCGCACGAGCTGCAACGGCTCCTCCACACCGGACCAGCCGAACGCCGTGCGCAGGACCGGGGTCCGGTCGACGACCCGCTGCCACGCCTCGGCGAGCCGCGCCGGGTCCGTGACGCCGTCGAGCACGAACGTCGCTTGCTCGACGTACATGCCTTGCTCGGTCTGGGAAAGACCGTGGAAGACCATCCCGCCCTGCATCGGCGTGAGGGGGTAGACGTCCTCGATCGCCCGCCCGTCGCCGACGAGTATGTCCACAGTGGATTGATCGAGCGCGGCCAGCGGGAAGTCCGACGGCGTGCGGCCGCCGGCG
>NZ_JAAGNB010000602.1:0-1304 GCF_010550475.1 Amycolatopsis sp. SID8362 | reverse complement strand
GAAGAGTCGGCGATCGCCGTGCGGCAGCTGGTTTCCGGCGAGAAGTCCACTGTGGACGGCTCGGTGGTCGGCTCGCGCGGGTACCGGTTGCGGCTGGCCGCCCCGAAATCGCCGGTGACTATCGCCGCGTTCGGCCCGCGAGCGCTCGACGTCGCCGCGCGGCACGCCGACCGGATGGTGGTCAACCTGGTCAGCCCGGCGGCGGCCGGGACTTTGGTGCGAGGCCTGCGAGAGGCGGCTTCGCGGGCGGGTGTGACACCGCCGCCGGTGGCCGCGTGGGTCGTCGGCGCGGTGGACCCGGACGCGGCGTCGCTCGAACAGCTGCGTCGCGGCGTGGTCGGCTACCTCGCGGCGCCGGGCTACGGCGAGATGTTCCGCGCGGCGGGGTTCGGCGACCTCGTCGACTTCGCGCGCACCCGGCCGCACCCGCGTGAGCTGCTGGCCGCCGTGCCGGTGGAGGCGATCGCCGTGGTCGGGTTGCTGGGCTCGTCGCCGGACATCGCCGCGAAGGCGCGCGAGTACGAGGAAGCGGGGATCGACGAGCTGGCGATCGTGCCCGCGACCAGCGACGACGACCCGGGCGGGGCGAAAACCCTGGAGGCGTGTCGATCCGCAGTCGTCCCGTTCGACGCGTAGGCATGAGCGAACCGACGCACACCGAGAACCTCGACCAGAACGGGTCCGCGGCCCTGCCGTGGAGCAGGGCGCGCGACCTCCTCGCGACCCAGACCCCGCACGAAAACCTGACGTTCTTCGTCGGCACCGTCCGCCCCGACGGCCGCCCGCACGCCGCCGGCGTCGGCGCCATCTGGGTGGACGGCGCACTGTACTTCAAGGGCGGCCCGGGGACGCGCCGCTCCCGCAACCTCGCGGTGAACCCGGCGTGCACCGTGTCGGTGCGGCTGAACGGGCTGGACCTGACGATGGAGGGCGAGGCCCACCGCGTCACCGACGCGGCGACGCTGGAGCAGGTCGCCGCGGTCTTCCGCGAGGGCGGCTGGCCGGCGACGGTGATCGGCGACGGCCTGACGGCGCCGTTCACGGCACCGAGCGCGGGCCCGCCGCCGTGGCACCTGTACCGGCTGGAGCTGCACCGCGCGATCGGCGTCGCGGGCGCGGAACCGTACGGCGCGAGCCGCTGGGACTTCGCCCACTGACCCCCGGGCCGGGACGCCGGGCGGGCTGCGATGGCCGCGGTGATGCTGCGCAGGCCGCCGTGGTCGGGCGCTGGCCGGTTGGGTTTCGCCGACTGAGCGCCGGGCCGGGACAAGCGCCCCAATGTGGCCTTCGGTGCGTCAGACGCA
>NZ_JAAGNB010000559.1:0-959 GCF_010550475.1 Amycolatopsis sp. SID8362 | reverse complement strand
ACCGGCGGCGGCGAGGCCGGGGCCTGCGGGTCCTCCGGCTCGTCCGGGTCCGGGAACCGGCCGCGCAGCGTGTCCAGCAGCGCCGTGCGGGTCTCGCGGTCCTCGTCGCCGAGCTGCTCGGCCATCACGCCGGCGACGCGCTCGGCGATGCCCGACTGCGCGCGGCGCATCGTCGTGAGGATCTGCCGGGACAGCTCCTCCAGCGGGAACGACTTGACCTTGTTGGAGAACGTGAGGTCGGTGACCGTGCCGTCGGCGCCGACGGTCACGCTGACCGCGCCGTCGGAGCTGGTCGAGGTCAGCCGGAGCCGTTCGGTCTCCTCCTGGGCCGCCTGGTAGCGCTCGGCCTTCGCCGCGAACCCGGCCGCCCAGTCGTCCATCCGGCGGATCGCCTCGTCCGGGTCCCGCATCAGGTCCCCGAGGCCGTTCGGGCCCGTCATGCCTTCGTCCTCGCTTCCACTGCCCGCGGCGACGCCGTGAGCTGCTTCTCGAACGGCTGCGCGTTCGCCTCTTCACCGTCGCGGTAGGACTGCGCGGCCGTCTTGACGTTGTCCGCGAGCCCGCGCACGCCTTCGATCGACGCGGCCAGCGTCTCCTTCGCCTTCTCCCCCGTCGGCCGGATGATCGGCGGGAGGAACGCGCACAGCAGCCCGTACGCGTGGTCCGACATCGCCGTGTCGGCCGCCGCGGAGGCCGTGTTGAGCCGGTCGACCAGGCTCTCGACGTGACTCGAGTGCGCGACCAGTTCGTCCGGTTCGACCTCGAAGCCGGCCGTCATGCGTTCACTTCCAATCCTGGTTCTTCCAGTCGCCGATCACCGGGGGCGCGACGACCTGTTCGCCCGCGAAGAAGTTCGGGTCGTCGCTCTCGAGGTAGTCGGCGGCCTTGTGTTCCTTGTCGTTGTCGCCCTTGCCGCCCTTGGCGCCGGCACCCATGCCGCCCATGCCGGGGGAACCGGC
>NZ_JAAGNB010000516.1:0-1549 GCF_010550475.1 Amycolatopsis sp. SID8362 | reverse complement strand
CCCGCACCCGCCGTCGCCGCCTTGCGTCGCGCGCTGGCCGGGAACCACCCCACGCCGACCGTCGCCGACGTCGACTGGTCCCGGTTCGCCCCGGGCATGGTCGCGCTGCGGCCGGGCAACCTGGTGCTCGACATCCCCGAAGCGCGCGAGGCCCTCGACGCCGCGCGGGCGACGACCGGCACCGGTGAAGAGGACCTCGCCGGCCGGCTGCGGGCCATGCCGGAACCGGAACGGGTCGCGCTGCTGGTCAAGCTGGTGCGCACGGCCGCGGCGGACGTACTGGGGCACGGGGGCGCCGCCGCCGTCGAGCCCGGCACCGCGTTCAAGGACCTCGGCTTCGACTCGCTCACCGCGATCGAGTTCCGCAACCGGCTCACCTCGCTCACCGGGCTGCGCCTGCCCCAGGGCGTCGTGTTCGACCACCCGACGCCGGCCGCGCTCGCCCGGCACCTGCGTGCCGAAATCCTGCCCGCCGACGCCGGAGACCCGGTCGACGACGGGTTCGCCCGGCTGGAGGCGGCGCTGGCGAACTCCTTCCCGCCGGACGGCGACCGCGCCCGGGTCGCCGAACGCCTGCGGGCCCTGCTCACCCGCTGGGGCGGTGCCGCGCCCGAGCCGCGCGAAGACGTCGGCCAGGACCTGCTCTCGGCGTCGGACGACGAAATGTACGACTTCATCGGCAAGGAACTCGGCATCTCCTGAACCAGCCTCGCCCCGCACGGCACCGATTCGAGAGAGATCCCCATGGAGAATGAAGAAAAGCTTCGGTATTTCCTCAAGAGGGTGACCGCGGACCTGCACCAGACCCGCCGCCGGCTGGCCGAGGCGGAGGCGGGGCAGCACGAGCCGATCGCCATCGTCGGCATGGGCTGCCGATTCCCCGGCGGCGCCGACACCCCCGAAGCGCTGTGGGACCTGCTCGCCGAGGGGCGTGACGTCGTCGGCCCGTTCCCCGCCGACCGCGGCTGGGACACCGAAAACCTCTACGACGAGGACCAGGGCGCCCGCGGCACCACCTACGTCCGCGAGGGCGGTTTCCTCGACGCCGCCGGGGATTTCGACCCGCTGTTCTTCGGGATCTCCCCGCGCGAAGCCGTCGTCATGGACCCGCAGCAGCGGCTGACGCTGGAAACCTCGTGGGAGGCGCTGGAACGGGCCGGGATCGACCCGCTTTCGCTGCGCGGCAGCCGCACCGGCGTCTTCCTCGGCACCAACTACCAGGACTACAGCCAGATCGCCGGCGCGGGCGCGGAAGGCGCGGAGGACTACCTGTCGACCGCGAACTCCGCGGCCGTGCTGTCCGGCCGGATCGCCTACACCCTCGGGCTGGAGGGGCCCGCGATCACCGTCGACACCGCGTGCTCGTCGTCGCTGGTCTCGCTGCACCTCGCCGCGCACGCGCTGCGGCGCGGCGAGTGCACGGTCGCCCTCGCCGGCGGCGTCACCGTGATGGCCACGCCGACCCTGTTCATCGGCTTCAGCCGCCAGGGCGGGCTCGCCCCGGACGGGCGCTGCCGCCCGTTCGCCGCCGGAGCCGGCGGCACCGGCT
>NZ_JAAGNB010000466.1:0-1011 GCF_010550475.1 Amycolatopsis sp. SID8362 | reverse complement strand
GCGGCGGGAGCGCCTGGGCCAGCGCGCCGCCCCGGCCGGCGCCGCGGGGACGGCTGAGGGCGAGCAGGTCCGACACGCCGAGCGCGATCCCGGCCAGGAGCATGAACGCGCAGCAGTAGAGCACCAGCGCGCGGCCCGCGCCGGCGTCGCCCGTGTGCAGCAGGACCAGCCCGGTCACCGGGCCCGCGGCGAGGAACAGGTTGTAGAAGCCGACGTTGAACGACCACAGCCGGGTCGCCGGCAGGTTCGCCGAGGGGATCCGGAAGATGCCCTCGTGCACGCCCCGGCGTTCGAACAGCAGCACTTCCCAGGTGAACGCCAGCAGGTGCACCAGCACGGCGACGCCCGCGAAGACCTGCGCCACGGCGTTCACGACGCGAACTCGATCTTGTGCTGCGCGGCGATTTCGGGGGCCTGCTCCGGCGTGGCCCGGTCGACGTCGCGGAAGAAGCGGCCCATGCCGCCGGTCAGGCTGATCGCCAGGAACTGCGCCGAGGGCGTGTGCACGGTGAAGGTGTTGACCGCGCCCGCCGGGACGCTGATCGACGCGCCGGGGCCGAGGTCGTGCAGTTCGCCGTCGACGTAGACGGTGATCCGCCCGTGCAGCACGTAGAAGGCCTTCGCCCAGGGGTCGGCGTGCGGCGGGACGGACGGGCCGCGGGGCGCGTCGACTTCGAACACCTCGAAGGCGTCCCCGGTGTGCTCCGCGCCGACCTTGACGGTGATCCGCGCGTCGCCGGTGTCGAGTTCCGGGCCGGCGCCCGGTGAGCTGAAGTGGGTCATGCCGCCGACGGTAGGAACCGGGGGAGCGGCGGGGTATCCCCGGATTCCGGGATACCGCGGGGCCGTGCGGGGCGCGCATACTGCGTCCATGTGGGAGGGCCGGGCGCAGGGTGTGCGGCGGGAGGTCGCCGCGCTCGCGACGGCGGGCCTCGGCGTCGCCGAGCTGCACGCCGCCGCCATCGAGCTGGTCGACCGCGTGGTCCCGGCCGAGCTCGCGTGCTGGGCGTC
>NZ_JAAGNB010000417.1:0-1731 GCF_010550475.1 Amycolatopsis sp. SID8362 | reverse complement strand
CCCTCGGCGACGGTGGGCGCGAACGGCGGCGGCTGCCGGTCGTGGACGGCGGCGTCGACGGGGGAGCAGTTCCGCGGCTGGGCGACGAGCAGCCGCGGGCGCCGGGTGATCGAGCCCGCCGCCAGCAGCTCGCCGAACCCGAGGTCGCAGCCCAGCACGATGCTGCCCGCGCCGGCGACCGTGACGACGGCGTCGGGTGCGCGGAAGCCGAGGTCCTCCCAGAGCTCGTAGGCGAGGGTCTTGGTGCCCTGCAGGAAGAAGGGGTGCCAGTTGTGGCTGGCGTAGGTGGTGGTGGCCGAGCGCCGGACGGCCTCGGCGGCGGTGTCGTCCCGGGTGCCGGGCACCAGCTCGACGGTGGCGCCGTACGCGCGGGTCTGCAGCACCTTGGCGGGCGAGGTCCCTTCGGGGGCCAGGACGGTCGCCGCGATCCCGGCCGCGGCGCTGTAGGCCGCGATCGACGAGCCGCCGTTGCCGGAGCTGTCTTCCAGGAGCTGCTTCACCCCGGCGCCGGCCAGCGCGGACACCAGCACGCTGGAGCCGCGGTCCTTGAAGCTGCCGGTTGGGCTGAACCACTCGAGCTTGAACCGGACGTCGGTGCCGCCCCAGCGCTGCGGTACCAGCGGGGTGCAGCCCTCGCCCAGCGAGACCGGGTGGAGGTCGCCGGGCAGCGCGGCCCGGTACCGCCAGAGCGAGCGGACTCCGGTGTCGACGTCGCCGGAGCCGAGCCCGGGCAGCGGCGCGACGGTGAGCGGGGTGCCGTCGTCGCCGCGCCACCGCAGCGGGTCGCCCGGGTACCGCGTGCCCGAGCGGTCGTCGGTGTACCAGTAGTCCACAGCGCCTCCTTGTTGGACGATCAGTCCAAGCTTAGACGGTACGTCCACTGTTACCGACGGGTATGCGAAATGTCTTCAGATTTTCTCAGGCGAAATTTGTAACGCGGCGGGGGAAGATTGCGATCATCAGCGCCAGGTGGGTGACGACCGGAGTACTGATGGTGTTCGCTCGAATACCGGCGGTCGCGCTGCCGGAGGGGCGTTGCCGGGGTGACCGGCGGGCTCGCGTCCGGTCGTGTGAGCACCGGGAATCCGGGCCACCGCCGAATCCATAGTGGACTCCGGATCGGCCGCGAGCCGCGTGAAGCATTCCTCGGCGGATTATTCAGGACGCCTGAAAAGGCAATGGCCAATAGTTCCCGATGGCCGGAAATGGGGTGTCCGATGTGGTCGTCGCATACGGGATACCGGACGGTCGGTATTACTTTCCCGCTATGCCGTGGTAGCAATGCCGAAACTTCCGACCCGCCGGTCGGAGTGGGCCGGTGCGGGTAACCGCCCGGCGTCCACCAGGCGGGATGGCTTGCGCCGTCCGGTGGCGTACGTCCGGTGGACCACTGCCCGGAACCGGTCCGGGCGTCGCCGCCGGCAATCCGCTCCCGCATCCCGGACACGGGGAACATGACGGCGACGTTAAATTCTTGCGCTCCCGGCCTGGTCCATCCCGAATTTTCTGAACCGCGGCGATGAAATCGCGGTGGGTTGTTGACGAGGTGGAAGGAACCCGCTTAAGTACACCCCGTTGCCCATCACCCATTCGTGCGTAGCGGGAGTTCCCATGCGTCTGTCGAAAGACGGCTCCGCGCTCGTCGTCGCCGTGTCGCCGCTGCGGTGGCCGTCGGCGCGCGGGGTCGCCGCCGTCGCGCGCGGGGGCGGGCTCGGCGTGCTCGACCTGACC
>NZ_JAAGNB010000363.1:0-9985 GCF_010550475.1 Amycolatopsis sp. SID8362 | reverse complement strand
GAGCAGCAGCGCGGCCAGGTAGCCGGTGACGGCCAGGACGCCGGTCCAGGCGCCGAGCAGCCGCAGCGTGACGACGCGACCGCGGTCCACCGGGGCGAAGTCGAGCCAGGTCAGCTCGGCCGGCTCGACCCAGGCGAAGCCGCGGCGCAGCAGGCCGCGCCAGCCGACCGCGCAGCAGAGCGTGAGCAGCCCGAGCACGGCCGGGAAGTCCACGTGGGACGAGCCGTAGAGCGCCGGGCGCCAGCCGTCGACGTGGAAGAACGCGGTGAACAGGAACCCGAAGGCGAACAGGAAGAGGAAGCTCGCGGTGTCACCGCTGAAGATCCCGCCGAACCGCTTGCGACCCGGGATCCTCATTCGCTTCGGCGCCAAAGTCACCACAGTTCGAGCACGCTGTCCGCGGCTTCGAGCAGCGGCGGGTGGTGCGTGGCCACCACGACCGCCGCGCCGGCCGCCGTCGACCGGGCGATCACGTCGACCAGCCACTCCTTGCCCGCGGTGTCCAGCGCGCGCTCCGGCTCGTCGAGCAGCAGCACCCGGTGCGGCCGGGCCGTGACGCCGAGCAGCAGCAGGCGACGGCGCTGGCCCGCGGAGAAGTGCCCGGCCGTGACGCGCATGCGTTCGCCGAGACCCGCGTCGCGCAGCAGCTCTTCGTGGTCGCCGAGGTCGGCGCCGAACGAGCCGGCCAGCAGTTCGAGGTGCTGCAACGGCGTCAGCTCCGCGAAAAAGTCGGAGTCGTCGAAGAGCACCGAGACCTTGCGGCGGAACTCGACGTCCCGCTCGTCGGGCACCTTGCGGTCGACCAGCACGCGGCCCCGCTGCGGCTTCTGCATCCCGTAGAGGCACCGCATCAAAGTCGACTTGCCGACTCCGTTCGGCCCGACGATCGCCGCGCACTCGCCGGGGTCGACGGAAAAGTCCAGGTCGTCGAACAGCCAGTGCTCGCCGGCCCGGACGCCGATCGCCCGCGCGTCGATCATCGGAGCGCTTCGAGCACCGGGGCGAACTGTTCCAAGTTGGGCTCCAGGACGGTGTAGTAGGTCAGGCCGAACCGCTCGCGGTGTGCGTGGAGCTGCTCCGCGACCTGGGCGGGCGAGCCGATCAGCGCGGTCGGGACCTCGGCGAGCTGGTCGACGCTCAAGGCGCCCTTCGTGCGCTTCGCCAGCTCCTCGAGCGCGCCGGCGCGGTCTTCGGTGATGTGCACGAAGTGGCAGAGCAGGTTGAACTCGGCCGCGCGGCCACCGAGCTTCGCCCGGACGAACTCGACGCGCTCTTCGATGTCCTCCGCGCTCGCCGGGACCAGCCCGGCGCCGTCCGGCGATTTGGCGGTGCCGGTGAAGCCGATGGTGTCGGCGTGCTCGGCGGCGAGGGTCAGGATCCGGTCGCCGCGGCCGGCGAGCAGCAGCGGCGGACCTTCGGGCCGCGTGGGCGCGGGCTTGTGCTCGGGGTCCGCATACAGCCGCTTCAGTTCCAGAATGGACCGTTCGAGGTGGTCGACGCGCTCGCGGGCGGACGGGAACGGCATCCCGGCGGCCTCGAACTCCGCCTTCACGTACCCGGCGCCGAGCCCCAGCTCCAGGCGCCCGTCGGTGAACTGGTCGGTGCCCGTGACGTCCCGCGCGAGCAGCACCGGGTTGTAGAACGGCGTGTTGAGCACGAAGGTGTTCAGCTTGACGCGCGAGGTGACCTCGCCGGCCAGCACCAGCGCCGGGAACGGCGGGGCCAGGCCCAGGTGGTCGGCCGCGGAAAGGACGTCGTAGCCCAGGTCCTCGGCCTTGCGGCACTTCTCGACCCACGCGGCGCGGCTGTCCGGCACGATCATGTTGACCCCGAAGCGGAAATCCCCAGTCATGCCCCCAACGTACTCAGCGGAGTTTTTCGATCACCGGGGCCAGCCGCGCGAGGTCATCTTCGATCACGGTGAAGTAGCTGATGCCCAGCGTCTCGCGGGTGCGAAGCAGCTGCTCTGCGACCGCTTCGGCGGATCCCACGAGGACGGTCGGCAGCTCGCCCAGCTCGTCGACGGACAGATCGGGCACCCGCCGGTGGACGGCTTCCAGCGTGCTGCGCCGGTCGCCGGTCACGCGGGTGGCGTGCACCAGCAGGTTCAGCTCGGCGTCCCGGCCGTCGAGCGCCGCGCGCGCGAACTCGACGCGTTCGGTCAGCTCGGCGAGCCCGGCCAGGGACATCCGCCCTTCGACCTTCGACGCGGAGGTACCGGTGAACCCGACGATGTCGGCGTGCTTCGCGGCCAGCTTCAGCACGCGGTCGCCGCGGCCGCCGAGCAGCAGCGGCGGCCCGGGTTTCTGCACCGGTTCGGGTTTGTGGGACGGGTCCGCGTAAAGCCGCTTCAGCTCCAGCACCGCGCGTTCGAGCCGGGCGAACCGCTGCCCGGGCGTGCCCCACTCGATGCCGGCCGCGTGGAACTCCGCCTCGACGTACCCCGCGCCGATGCCCAGCTCGAGGCGGCCGTCGGTGAACTGGTCGGTGCCCGTGACGTCCCGCGCGAGCAGCACGGGGTTGTGGAAGCAGGCGTTGATGACGAACGTGTTGAGCCGGACCCGCTCGGTCGCCTCGGCCGCGAGCACGAGCGCGGGGAACGGCGGCGCCATCCCGACGTGGTCGGCCGCGCCGACGACGTCGTAGCCGAGGTCCTCGGCCTTCCGGCACTTCGCCACCCACTCGGCCCGGGAACCGGGCACCACCAGATCCACGCCGAACCGAAACGGTTTCATGGGCGCGAAACTACCGGGAAAGGAAGAAGGGGACGCCTCCCGGATGCGGCCGGGAGGCGTCCCCTTCTCGTTCAGGGTGTTCAGCTCAG
Source organism: Amycolatopsis sp. SID8362 (assembly GCF_010550475.1). Taxonomy (NCBI): domain Bacteria; kingdom Bacillati; phylum Actinomycetota; class Actinomycetes; order Pseudonocardiales; family Pseudonocardiaceae; genus Amycolatopsis; species Amycolatopsis sp. SID8362. The sequence goes on along the minus strand of NZ_JAAGNB010000363.1, from coordinate 7,161 downwards.
GCGCTGGGCCAGCGCGTCGAGCTCGTCACGCAGCGAGGTGGGCACCTCGCCGATCTTCTCGAACCACTCCTCGATCAGCGGCAGCTCCTCGCGCCACTCCTCGGGCTTGACCTCGAGGGCGGCCTGGATGTCCTCGATCGGCTCGGTGAGGCCCTCGGTGTCGAGGTCCTCGGCCCGCGGCACGAAGCCCACCGGCGTCTCGATCGCGTTGCCGCGACCCTCGACGCGCTCGACGACCCACTTGAGGATCCGCGAGTTCTCGCCGAAGCCCGGCCACAGGAAGCGGCCGTCGTCGCCGCGGCGGAACCAGTTGACGTAGAAGATCTTCGGCAGCTTGTTCGCGTCGGCGTTCTTGCCCAGGTTCAGCCAGTGCTTGAAGTAGTCACCGGCGTGGTAGCCGAGGAACGGCAGCATCGCCATCGGGTCGCGGCGCACGTTGCCGACCGCGCCGGCCGCGGCCGCCGTGGTCTCCGACGACATCGTGGCGCCCATGAAGACGCCGTGCTGCCAGTCGCGGGCCTCGTTGACCAGCGGGACCGTCGTCTTGCGGCGGCCGCCGAACAGGATCGCCGAGATCGGCACGCCCTTCGGGTCGTCCCACTCCGGCGCGAGGATCGGGCACTGCGACATCGGCGTGCAGTAGCGCGAGTTCGGGTGGGCGGCCTTCTCGTCCGAGTCGGGCGTCCAGTCCTGCTTCTTCCACGACGTGGCGTGCTCGGGCTTGTTCTCCATGCCCTCCCACCAGATGTCGCCGTCGTCGGTCAGGGCGACGTTCGTGAAGACCGTGTTGCCCTTCTCGATCGTGCGCATGGCGTTCGGGTTGGTGTGCCAGTCGGTGCCCGGCGCGACGCCGAAGAAGCCGAACTCCGGGTTGACCGCGTACAGGCGGCCGTCCTCGCCGAAGCGCATCCACGCGATGTCGTCGCCGAGGGTCTCGGCGCGCCAGCCCGGGATGGTCGGCTGCAGCATGGCGAGGTTGGTCTTGCCGCAGGCGCTCGGGAACGCGGCCGCGACGTAGTGGACCTTGTCCTCGGGCGAGATCAGCTTGAGGATCAGCATGTGCTCGGCGAGCCAGCCCTCGTCGCGGGCCATCACCGAAGCGATGCGCAGCGAGTAGCACTTCTTGCCCAGCAGGGAGTTGCCGCCGTAGCCCGAGCCGTAGCTCCAGATCGCGCGCTCTTCGGGGAAGTGCGAAATGTACTTCGTTTCGTTGCAGGGCCAGGAAACGTCCTTCTGACCCGGCTCGAGCGGCGCACCCACGGAGTGGAGTGCCGGCACGAATTCGCGCTCACTGCCGTCCGGCCCGATGAACTTCTCGAGCGCCGCCTTGCCCGCGCGGGTCATCACGCGCATCGAAGCGACAACGTAGGCGAAATCGGTGATTTCGATACCCAGCTTGGGATTCTCGTCGCCGAGCGGGCCCATGCAGAACGGGATGACGTACATCGTGCGGCCGCGCATCGAGCCCCGGAAGAGCTCGGTCATGGTGGCCTTCATCTCGGCCGGGTCCATCCAGTTGTTCGTCGGCCCGGCGTCCTCGGGGCGCTTCGAACAGATGAAGGTGCGGTCTTCGACGCGGGCGACGTCGTTGGGGTCGGAAGTGGCCCAGAAGGAGTTCGGCTTCGACTTGAGCTGCACGAACGTGCCCGCGTCGACCAGCTCCTGGTTGATCCGGGCGGCTTCTTCGTCAGACCCGTCGACCCACACCACACGGTCCGGGGTGGTCAGCTCGGCGACCTCCCGGACGAAGGACAGCACGCCACTGTGCGTCGTCGGCGCGGTGTCCAGTCCGGGGATGGCGACTGCGGTCATCTCTACTCCTGACTTCCGACGACAAACAAGCCCGCACCGGAACGACGCTGTCCCGGTGCGGGCGTCATTGCCGGCGACCGAATGGCTTCGCACACCGGCTGGCGAACCGGTGTGCGTGATTTGGGATTCCCCGAGAGTAACCGCATGACCGGCAGGTAACAGAGAGCTGACGTGTACGTTCTCTCACAAGACCGATAAGGGAATCGATTCAGAAGCCCGTTTCTTTTCGTTGAAGACATGAAGAAAGCCCGAGGCCGAAGCCCCGGGCTTTCAAACTGTGACCTCGCTTACCCCTAGTTGGGGGAGATCCACTGCCCCGTGCCGGAGTCGATGCGCGCGACGCCTTCGAGCGTCTGCGTGCCGGCCTCGCCCCACGCGGCGTCGGCGGCGAGGTCGCCGTCGCTGCCGGAGTCCATCAGCCCGCTCGAGACTTCGGTCCACTGGCCGGGGCCGGAGTGCTCGAACGTCGTGGTCGTGCCGTCGGCGTCGGTCTGCACCGCGATGTCCGCTTCGCCGTCGCCGTCCTTGTCGGTGAAGGCGATCGTGCCGCCGCTCTTCGTCTCGACGATGGCGGTGTCGTTGTGGCCGTCGTGGTCGGTGTCGATGGTCGCGACCCCCGCGTCGACCTCACCGTCCGGCAGGTCGGCGTGGATGTGGCCGCCGGAGCTGTCGTCGCGGCCGCCGGTGTCGGAGTCGTCGTGGCCCCCGCCGCCGTGCGACTCGACCCACTCGCCGCTGGCCTCGTCGTAGACGGCCTGCTCGACGACGTGCCCGGTCTCGTCCAGCACGGCGTACTGGTCGGCCTCACCGTCGTGGTTCGTGTCGATGAAGGCCTGCGAGGTGCCGTCGTCGTGCTCGATGATCGCGGTGTCGTTGACGCCGTCCTCGTTCACGTCGTAGTTGACCTCGGCCTGGTACTCCTGGCCGTCGACGTGAACGGTCATCGCGTCCGGGCTGGAGGCGTCGGTGTCGCTGCCGCCACTCTCGTCGACCCACATGGGAACTTCCCCCTTTTAACCGGGTAACGCCGTCTCTGACCTGCTGTCCGAGGGTATGACTCACCGTATGCCGGTTCGGTTCCGCTCCACAACCGGACGGGCGTCAAGCCGTCTTGTCGCGCAGGGCCCGGATCCTGGTCAGGAAGGTTTCGGCGCGCTCGCGCCCGTCGCTGACCTCCTTGAGGCGCTTCGACACGATGGCGATCTTCTTGGCGCGCTCCTGGGCGCCCATCTTGATCGTCTTGTCGACTTCCTTCAGCTCGGCCTCGATCGCGTCGATGCGCCGGCCCAGCGCTTCGTCCAGCGCCATCGACAGCTGCTGCTCGGCCTCGATGAGCTGCTCGGCGACCAGCTGGTCGAGCGTCGAGCGGGCGTCCGCGATGGCCTCGACCAGCCACTGCTTCATGTGCTGCTTGTCGGCCGCGTGCTTGCGCGTGCGGGCCATCCACCAGCCGGCGCCGAGGCCGATGATGATCGTCGCGGGCAGCACGACGGGGTTGAGGATCGCGACGCCGGCCAGCGGCAGCGCGGCCACCTTGCCGGCCCCGACGCCGCCCGAGATGCCCATGAAGACGAGCAGTTTGTCCTCGGCCGTCGGCGGCTTCTTGTCCGGCGGCCGCAGCACCACCGGCGGGCCGCCCGCCCGGGCGAACTGCGCGCGGATGACGTCGAGCTCTTCGGGCGAGAACAGCTCCGACAGCGAGACGTTGGTGACCTGGTTGAGGCGCTGGGAGAGCAGCATCGAGATCCGCTGCGACGTCGTCTGCAGCGCGATGTCGACCTGCTGTGGCAGCGCGGCCAGCTCGTCGCGCTTGGCCGCGTCGATCAGCTGGCGGAAGTGCGTCTGCGCGTCCCGCATCTGCCTGCTGCTCTCGTGCCCGACCTCGACGCGGGTGCGCTGCACCTCGCCGCGCAGCTTGAGCTGCCAGCCGCGGGTCGAGCTCCGGCGTTCGGCCTGCAGCTGGTCACGGCGTTCGCGCAGCTGCTCGGCCTCGGCCTCGCCGGCGGACAGCGCGCGGCTCTCGGCCTGCAGCTTCGCCTTGAGCTCGCCCAGCGCGCTGGAGAGCGCGCGCAGCGTGTTGGCCTCGCCGAGCATCGCCGAGCGGCCGACGAGCAGTTCCTGCAACGCCGTCTGGATCGCGGCGACGCCGGACTTCTCCCGCAGCATCGCGGCCATCTGCTCGTTCGGCGCTTTGGCGGCCGTCTCGAACATCCGCGCCGACACCGGGTGGAAGACGGCGTCGGCGAACCGGGGCGCGTGCTCGCGCAGCAGCTGCTTGTCGGCCTCCATGACCTCGCGCCAACCGCGGAACATGTCCACCTTGGTCAGCGCGAACACCACGGTCTCGACGCGCTCGCCGACGTCGCGCAGGAACTGCAGCTCGGTCGAGGTGAACGGCGCCGAGGCGTCCACGACGAACAGCAGCGCGGTCGCGCCCGCGGCGGCTTCCTTGGCCAGCTCGCCGTGCAGCGAGTCGAGCCCGCCGACGCCGGGGGTGTCGACCAGCGAAAGCCGTTCGAGCAGCGGGACCGGCCCGGTGACCTCGACGTACCGCGGCGGGATCTGGCCCGGCGGCAGCTCGTGCGCGGCGGAGACCCAGTTGATCAGCTGGCCGAGGTCGATCGGCACCGGCGCGAGCTGGCCGGGGTAGCAGGCCTGCGCGCCCCACGCGTCGGCGTGGTCGAACACCAGGTAGGTCGCGGTGGCGACGTCGGCGTCCACGGGGGACAGTCCCGGCCGCGCGAGCAGCGCGTTGACCAGCGAGCTCTTGCCGCGGTTGGTCTCGCCGACGACCACGACGGCCGGCTTCTTCGGCCGGGCCTTCCGGATGTCCTCGACCCACTTGGCGGCGGCCGGGTCGGCGTCGCGGACGGTGGTCAGCAGCTGGTCTCGCGCCGCCGCGACCTGCGCGGGCAGGCTCGGCGCGGTGGGTGCGGTCACGGGTTCTTCTTCGCGTAGACGGTGACGATCGGGGCACGCAGCAGGCGGTCGTGGTCGGCGAACCCGGTGACCTCGGTTTCCGCGACGAGGCCCTCGAGCGCCGGGTCCTCGGTCGGGACCGCGCCGCCGGCTTCGTGGCGAGCCGGGTCGAAGCGCTCACCATCGGGGCGGAGAGCTTGGACGCCGATCGCGGCCAGCCCTTCTTCGAGACGTTCGACGACGCCGCCGCTGCGGGCGCGGTCCAGGGCGTACAGGCACATCTGGATCAGTGCCTGGCGATCCGCGAGAGCACGCTCGAGATCGGTGACCTGCTGCTGCAAGGGGTGCACATCGGTGTCCGACGCGGCGGACCCGCGGTCGGTTCCGTCCTTGCGAAACCACGCCATGGCCACAGTCTGGCGGATTCAGCTGCCGGCCGGTGGCGAAACCGGCCGAAGGAACCGGATCAGGATCGTCCGGAGGATCGCTTGTTCGGCGGCCAGATCGAGGTCCGGGTCGAGGCCGGCCCGCGAAATCATCGCGTCGAGCAGGCCCGTGACCCAGCCGGCGGCCGCGCGCGGCGCGATCCCGGGATCGATCAGCCCCGCGGCCTCGGCCCGCTCGACCAGGACCGCCAGGCCGTCACGCAGGGCGCTGTCGTTGCGGTGGATCAGCTCGGCGAACTCGTCGTCGCGGGCGGCCTGCGCGGCGGCCTCCAGCACCAGCCGGACGACGGCCGGGTGCGCGAGCTGCCCGGCCAGCTCCGCGACGACGTCGAGCAGCGCGGCCCACGGGTCTTCGGCCTTCGCCGCGGCTTCGAGGCGTTCGGCCGTCTCGACGGCGTCGTCGGTGAAGATCGCCGTGAACACCGCGCGCTTGCTGGGGAAGTAGTGGAAGAGGCTGCCTGAGCTGATGCCCGCCGCGCGGCAGATGTCCGCGGTCGTCGTCCGCTCGAAGCCCTTCCCGGCGAAGCAGCCGGCCGCGGCGTCGACGATCGCGCGGCGCTTGGCCGCGTGCTTGGCCGGGTCGACGGTCCTCATCGCTCGACCGGCGGGTCGTCGCGCCAGGGGTAGCCGTGCTCGGCGAAGGCGGGCGCCAGCTCATGGTTGCGCAGGTCGGTCTTCTCGCGGGCGATCTCCCGGCCGTCGGTGGTGCGCAGGACGAGCTCCTTGCCGTCGAGGTAGACGGCGTCGAGGTCGGCCTCGATGCGGCGGGTCTTGTCGCCGCGGACCAGCGTGACGCGGGTCGGGGAGACCGTGACGACCAGGCGGTCGCGGGCCCAGACGACGGCGAACACCAGGCCGAGCACCAGCCCGCCGGCGACCGCGGCCAGCGTCGCCCACGGTTGCGGCAGCTTCGTGAGCACCTTGAACACGCCTTGGAACGGGAACGCGGGCAGGTCGCCGACCCAGGCGGCGATGGCCCAGACACCCACGCCGAGCGCGCCCCCGAGCAGCGGGCAGCCGACCCAGGACCCGGTGCGCAGCCACGACGGCTCGTCGACGGTCGTTTCCATACCGCCTATTATTAGACCGGCTGCTCGGTTTATGAAAGCCGGGGTCAGACCAGCTGGGCGATCACGTCGCGGAGCACGGCCTCCAGACCCGGGCCGTCTTCGGCGAGCCGGGACGAGACCAGCAGCTGGTCGTCGGCCGTGCGCAGCCAGATCGACCCGGCGACGGAGATCTCGATGACGTTCAGCCGGAACGGGTAGGCGCGCCGGCCCTGCTTGACCTCGGCCTCCCGCACCAGCTGGCCGAGGCGCTCGCCTGCCACGATCTGGCGCCGGTAGAAGCCGGGCGCCCACGGCGTTTCGCCGGACGGCTCGTGCGCGCCGCGCAGGGCGGGCCCGCGGGCGTTGGCGAAGTGGCGGGCCGCGACGGGACCGAACAGGTCGACCGCCTGCCGCATGGCCGAGCCGTGTTCGAGCGTTGGCCTGCCGTACCGGGTGCGCGGGCTGCGCGGGTCCGGGTCCTCGCGGCTGCGCAGCGACGCCAGCAGCTCGGTCCACCACGCGGCCCACTGGTCCTGGACCGCCGCCCGGTCGATCCCCGGCGGGACGTGCACCGGAACCCGCGGCTCCACCGGCGGCAGCACCTGACCTTCGGAAACGGACAGGGCCAGGGCGTCACGGATGTACAGCGCGACGTCGACGTCCGTCTCGCTGCTCCACCCCGCTCGCCAGGATGTCGTGTTTTCCAGTCGCACGTTTTCCACAGTACGCGGGAAACGGGCCCGACCTGGGAAAGTCGGCAACCAGCAACAAACTCAGGCTTCGCGCACCTGCTGCCACATCAGGAAGTACGCCCGGTGCACGACGTGCGCGACGCGGCTCTGCGCCGGCGTCGCGCCGAAGGACGCGAAGGACCGCCACCAGCCCGCGCGCTCGAGGGCGTGCGCGGCCAGCTCCGGCCGCGGCGCGCCGGGCTT